>NZ_JYNS01000020.1 GCF_000934725.1 Methyloterricola oryzae | reverse complement strand
ACAATAACTGGTTGGAGAACCGCATCCGCCCGGTGGCCTTGGGGCGCCGCAATTGGCTATTCGCCGGAAGTCTGCGTGCCGGTCAGCGCGCGGCTGCCATCATGAGCCTGATCCAGTCGGCGAAACTCAATGGTCACGACCCCTACGTCTATTTGAAAGACGTGCTCACGCGACTTCCGACGCAACCCGCCCATCGGATTCATGAACTTCTGCCGCATCGCTGGCAGCTTGAAACCACTCCCGCTTAGTTCCTCCAAGCGCGATCCGATTCCGGATTGCGTCAACATGGGATCGCCACGCGCTTACGCCACGTGAGCCGGCCGAGTACGTGGAAACCCTGCGCTCCTGCCTGGAGGACGTGGAGCGGTTGACACTACTGGTGGAAGAACTCCTGACTCTGGCTAGGCTCGATGCGGACCGGCAACGGGAACTGGCCGAGACCGTCGCTCTGAACACGGCCGTGGAAGAAGTGCTCCACCGGCTGGAACCTGTGGCCCACGAGCGCCGAGTCGAAATCATTTTTGAGGCCTCACCGCCGATGAACGTGAGGATTTCTCAATGGGCTTTGAGTCTGGTGATAGCCAATCTGCTGGACAATGCCGTGAAATTCTCGCCGGCCGGCGGGCAGGTTCGTATTCGCCTGGCCACAGAGGGTACCGAGGCCGCCATCACGGTATCCGACCAGGGACCTGGCATCCGCGCCGATGAACTTCCCCACGTGTTTGAGCGTTTCTATCGCGGAACCGCTGCACGCGCCGACAGCACTCCGGGTGTCGGCCTTGGCCTTGCGCTCGCGCAGGCAGTCGTTCATCTCCATAAAGGAAGGATCATGGCGTCGAGCTGTCCGGAGGGCGGGACCAAATTTTTCGTCCACCTCCCGCTCACGAGTCGAAATGGCGTAGACCTATCCCGGGATTCTTGAGCGACAGCATTCACTGCAGTACTTGACGTTCAAGTGACTAACCCAAACAAATAGTGAACGACTCAAATTGGACGATGGGTCGGCGGCGAGATTGGGTTCAGGGACGACAGCAAGCAGACATCAGCGGCCATCCCGGCGCGGAATGCCCGTTGTGCACTCAGTGGCAGCCAGTCGCTCACCTGGAATTCTCGGCGTCAGGTCGGCCATAACTGCCACCCGACCTATCTGCATACCTGCCATTTGCGAACGTCAGCTCTGCATTAGTTCATCAGAACGCCAAGCGCACGAAAGGGTCAGTCGAGGTTCGCCTCACCAGGCATTCCTAAACCTCAAATGTGATGCTTCTGGCACGCGGGCTTTCGTTTTGCCGAAGTGAGCTAAGCTTTTCGAAAATCCAACCCGGACTACCAGCGCCGCCTGGAATCGCGTAACGTCGGGCCTTCTTCATGTTTCGCGCCGCCCGGTTGACAAGCTACCGAAATCCTCGACCCTCTCGACCCTCCAAGCCGTCTCGCACGAACAGGAAACCGTGAAAATCATGAAGAACAATGCACTGTATGGAGTTACCCTGGCAATTGGTGGGTTCTGCTTGGCGGCTACGGTTAACGCAGCAGAAGTGCCAGGCACGTTCCCCTATTGCGCTTGGTGGCTTGAGACAACCCCTGAAACCATGAACGTCGCCTACCCGGATACCGAGGCAACCTACTGGACTACCCCATTCATCGCTAAAACGGGCTTGAAACTGAAGATCAAGGGACAATTTCCGCAAGCGCGCTACTTCTCCTTGACCGTTTACGATAATTCCTTCGGTTACTTCACGACGAGTGAGGGAGTCTCTTCCGGCATAGCTGACTACCTGATCGTGCCTGACTCCGGTTCGGTGAATCCTTGGCAGTCGTCGGATGCGGCAAGCGGCGGAAGCTTTACCGTAACGGTGGAAGACAACGTCACTCAAGCGATGTACGAGACTGAAAACACCATTCCGATCAGTCCCAGTACGCCTGTTTCCGGCAAGCTACCCAGCGATATCCGGTTCCTGATATTCAGAACCTACGTTCCGGCGGGAGGCGCTGCCCAAGTGTCGTTGCCTACCGTGACGATTGATGATGGCACGCAGAGCACAGATTTGGCCTTATGCAGCGCAAGCAGGCTCAAGAAACTGGCTAAATTATCGAAGGACGTTGCCAAAGTAACTAAGGCAATTAAAGGGCTTCGCACCCGCACGTCGCAATACGAACCGCCTTGCAATTCGAGTGCTTCCGGGTGTCCGCCCCTTATGGAATTTTTCCTGCCCTCGTCTGGGGTCACCAGCACGGTGTTTCCCAATCCCGACAACGCTTATATCAGCGCGCTGTTCGTGCCGAAAAGAGGCGAAGTCGTTGTGGTCCGGGGCTTGGCACCTAGCAGTCCCAGCGCGGTTGGCACCGGCTCTGTCGGTGACGCAGTTGGCGCCTCTCCGGTCAATTGGCCTCAGACGGAGTATCAAGTTCGCTACTGGTCTATTGCCAACAATGTCTACAAAAAGCCGTATCCGGTGGTCACGTTCGGCCGTGGAAAGCGTGTGGTTTATGGTGGAGCGCCAGACCTGAGCACACCATTGGACACAGAAGGGCGTTATAACGTGGTCATCTCGCACCCAGCGGACAAGCCGAAGAACGCAACAGTAGACAATGGAATTGCCTGGCTACCAACGCAGGTGGATAAGCCCCGCGCTTGGGAAACGTTGATTATGCGTAACATGTTACCGAACTCCAGTTTTACAAACGCCATCCAGCAAATTCCATCAAGCAATTACGGCGACCCGGCCGCCGCTCAGTCGGTAATGGGCGACTATTATCCGTCGATAGCGTCTTGTACCCGAGCCGTTTTCGAAAAGGGGGGGCCGGATGCTTGCTTCGTCGCCTACCAAGGTCGGAAGTAGCACTGGTCGAAGTTGAAGCTTACCGAATGCATACCCCTAGATGGGCTTCGGAACCAATTAGCGGAGCATGGGCCGCGACTTTCGGCGGCAGAGCCAACCTACCGAGCGTGCCTGCGCTCTAAATGGCTTTGGACACAGGAACAGCCATCAAGGAATACCACCAGCTTTCTCCCCAATCACCTCGTTGTTTTCTCCGGTCTGTTGGGAGCGTCCTGCAAGCAGCCACTCGCCGAGCTCTGGGTTTTGGATCGAATGACGGCAATGGCCAATCCTGAAGCCGAGAAATCCACGCGAGCGACTGACCGTCACTGGGCGTTCAACGGACAATCCGTTCCGGTACGGCCACTGATGATTGCATTGCTGCCGTCCCTGACCGCAACCTCGGCGCTGACTGATCGGCCAAACCGGCCACTCGCACCCCTCCCTTGAATTCTTCGAATGGCGTCTTTCAGGAACTCTTCTAAAATCAGCGTCGTTCCCTGATTGCGGACATTTAGATTCTGAAGTGAGCGGCACCTTAAACCGCACTTTGGAAGCCCAACCCGCTCGAGTTCAGAAGATATATACCAACAAGAGAGGACCGGACACTTTCCCCGGTATCTCAATTCCGGTGCGAATTCTTTCAAGGTACGACCTTAACCTTCGCTATGTGAAGCAGCTAAGAAACGGGCTTCAGAAAGCCTTTATCCCTAGACCAGTAAGCCACGAGCCCCGGTTCGTTGCCGTTAAGCCGGAATTCCATGTCGCGCTTGATCTCCGACGCGGAACGTGGCCTATCCCATACCCGGACCTCGTCGATCCGGGCTGCCACGGGTTGGAGATGGCCATCGGTGCGCAAAGCACCGATTGTAAGAACGGCCTTCGTCGAATAGAGGATCGGCCCTTTCGCCAGACGCGAGCCATCGCATAGCCGGCCGTTCAGATAGAAACGCAGCACGGAACCATCGTAAACCCCCGCCAAGTGCTTCCAGACCCCAGGGGAGATTGGCTCATCGGCGGCCACCACACGCGTCTCCGTAGGCGTGCCCTCCGTGACCAAGGCAAAGCCAAACTTGCCGTCGAACAGACCCATCAGCCATCCCTTTCTCAAGATTTCGCTGTGAAGACCGGCATCCACATACCCGTCCACCTTAGGCCCAGATCCAGCGTCCGGCGCGACCCAAGCTTCCACCGTGAAACCGTGCGGAAGATGCGTCGGCGGCAGAAAGTTTTTGGGGCCTTCGCAATATCCGCCCTCGAGCCGCTCGGTCGTCAGCGGGCATTTTTTCAGGCTGCGGCTTTCTCGTAATCCCTGGACACGTTGCCTGATTGCTTCGTTCGCCGTCTGCCGTTCCAGTTGCTGGAAAATTCGCTGCTCCAGGGCGGCCGGTGGAGGTATCGGTACCAGCTTGGTGCTGACCCGGCTCGTCATGTCTGCCCGAAAGTTGTAGGAGCTCGCATAGCGCGCGTCCACCGTTGTCGCGGTAATGAGGGTCTTGGATCGCGAGCCGGGGGCACGTCCGCCAATCTCGCTGCGGGGCTGGTCCGGGCTGTTCCAGACCTCGGAGACGGCATCTGCTTCTATGGACTGTCGCTGCAGCCGGAGAGTCAGCTTGACGTCGATGACAGTATCGACGAACTGATAAAAGGTCGGAACGAAGCCCAACTCCATCAGGCTGAGCCGATTCGGATGAGCATCGCCGTTCTCGTCGTAGCGATAGCCGAATTCAACCAAGGTATCGAAGGTCGGCGGGTCAGCATGGGCCAAAGGCTGGCCGGTCTCATCCCTCCGCAGGACATGGCCACTCATGAATTCGGCGGCGCGCATGCTGGCCTGGTCCAACTGGAATTGCCCGTCGGCGACGGCAACTGCGACAGCGCGAATGACGTCTCCTAACGGCGCGCCGCTGAGTTCCGAGAGAATGGGTTGATCCTTTGCAGCCATGACTCGATTCCTAGGTGGACGCGGCTGGAGGCATGGAAGCCTTGCCAGACAAGGTCAGTACCAGCTTTCGTCCGGCCGGTAATACGCTGCCGGCCCCCGGTTGAGTGCTTGCGATGGTTTCATCGCCGCGGGGCTCGATGAATTCGTGCTCAAGCCCGTGGATGATTCCGAGTCTGTCAAGCAAGGCCGTGGCGTCGGCGTAGGTCTGGCCGAGCAGCTGCGGCACCACCTTCATCCCGTCCGCACCATCCGAGGCGGGTACCGGTACGACCCGGAACTTGAGCTGGCTGCACGCTTGCAAGCGGTAGTCGTAGGTGTTGCTGAAGCTCGCGTCCACCGGCGTGGCATAAAGCTCGATCCGTCCCGACGGTTCATTCACGGCCGGGACGGCGCCGGACGGCGCTATATTCGGGACCGACGAAGTCATGGTTTCCTTACCGGAGGCCGACAGCGTTACGTAAATCTCCGCTGTTGCTTCTGGGATTCTATACCAGGTGGGCTGATAGCCGAGGTCGCGCAGTTCCCGATAAAGCACGTCGTCACTACCATAGATGGCCTTGAAGGACTCGAGCGTATGCTGGTCGAGCGCCCATTGCGCCTCCGCCACGCCCCGCCCGACGGCGGCGATCAGTTCACCCAGAGGCGCAGAGAGGGCCTGTGTAATCTCGCCTAACTCATTTGCTTTCGGCATTACGAACTCCTATTTTCTCAAGCAACCGCGGGTTACGGAGTGCCATCCGACCCTCGCTGACTGGCACGGCCGAGCATAATGATCACGGGAAAACCGAACGGCCTTTCCAGACCCGAATTCGGCTCCTGACTGATCACTCGGTCGTATAACTTGGGATCTTCGATCGCCTGATCGAGAGTTTCGACCTTGAACCCGGCGCCTTCAAGCAGTCGATGCGCCGCCAGGAAGGTATTTCCCCGGACATCAGGAACGCGTGCCAGCTGCTCCTTGGGTTCCGGTGGACGAAGCGCGAAGCTCAAGCTCAGCGTGGTGAGCTGCTTTGCCTGGACATCATCAACGGGAAGCGGGAATTGTGCCAGTAATTCGCTCTGGCCTTCTTTTTGAAGCGGCAGCAGTTTGGCTTCCAATCCCACGCTCTGCAAATAATAGCGATGCAGGTCGGCGGGCGTCTGAAGCTCCATGCTGGCCTCCCGCACGCTGCTGATGAAGGCCTCGGTGAAGTCATGCAAGGTAACCTCGCCTCGCGGCCCTGTGGCTGTCTTCCATTTCTCGAATTTAGTGTCTTCGGTCGCCTTGGCCTCCTTGGTTTTGCCGGGTATGGCGTTTTTTCGCGCCCGTGCGTCAGCCAGTTGCCCTTCCAGTCTCGCGATATGCTGATCCAGCTCGTTGTTTGTGAAGGTTCCTTGCTCGGCTGTATCCCTATAACCTTGGATCTCCTCCGCTTTGGCTTGCAATTCTTGCCGGCGCTTTCGAAGCTGCTCTAGGCTGCAGTCCAGCTTAAGCGACGAATCGGCGGCGGAAAGCCAGCTTCCCCCAGTGAGGGTGCCACGTGTCTCCGCCGAGGCGAATCGGGAGGAATTCTGTAGCTGGCTGCCGGAGCCTTCGCCGAGCACCCAATAACCCACGAGGTTGGGCTCTTGGCCGTGGAGCCGGCGGTTAGCGAGTTCCTCTAGTTGTTCCGCAGGTTCGTTGAGCGGGGTTGAGCCGCCCCACACGCGTACTTCCGCAAAATAAAGCGCCACCCCCGCGACCGTATAGCGCGGTTCCCACCCCAGAATGATGGCTCTGACCGGCATTCGCTCATAGCGGGTTGGAAACCTTATGAAGTTGCACCAAGGTTGCCGCGGTTCTCCCTGGAGGACTGCCCAGCGCACCCCGTCCCCGTTCACGCTAAGCGACCAGGGCGTCCATTGGTCCTTCAAGAAATTGGAATTGAAAGTTTGTGAAAGATCATAAGACAGTCCATCGACCGACCTTTGTGCCAGGCTAATCAATTTGCAGACAGAGCCATCTTGGACGACGAGATGCAGAATTCGTGTGTCATATCCCGTGATCGATCCGAAAGTGCTGAACTCAACCGTGAATGATGAGTCGCCGCCGAACGCTGCTCGTTCTCGGGGGAGCGGGAGCGTAATGGTTTCAGCAACAGTCGGAGAAGCGAGGTAGCGCTCGACGTCCCCGCTCACGCGGCCATCAAGCGCCTCCCTGAGAGTGCTCAAGTTCATCGGACCCAGCCTTACCGCCGGCACGGAGTTCAAGTCAGCCATCGAGTCCTGCTCCAGACATCAATGTTCGCTAGATTTCGCATGTTGATTTCTCCATTTCGCTCAGGTCACGGCAGCACTGCCGGTCCGCGCCCGACGATGATAGTCACCGTCATTTCCATCTCCTTTGCACCCTGCGTGGGCTTAATTACGTCGAGGACTCGCCCTTCCTGCTTGCTGTCGGCCACTTCCTGATAAGCGACAGCGACACTAAAGCCCGCCTGCTCCAGTTTTCTTCGAGCGTAATCTTCCGACGCGTCCCACACAGCGGGTAGCTTCACCGGTGCCCCTTTGGGTTCCTCAGGCATCTCCCGAAACCGCAGTTTCAAAGTGCTCAACCTGTCGGGGTCGACGACCATGTCGGTGGAGGGCAGATAGACCCCTCGGCCCCCGGGGCCGGGCATCATCCGAATCTCCAGGCTAGCGGTGGCGAGGCCGTAAAGCGGGCTCGTCCCGCTGCCCAGTGCGTTACGGCCTTTCGCGAGACCCTCCTGCACCTTGAATATTAAATCTTTCAGGTCCTTCGGCGGACTCTTCTCCAACTTGCTCAATTCGGCTAGCCACGCTGCCTTATCGGCTTCGATACGCTTGATGTGCTCGGCCATTTCGCCTTCCGCCTTCTCCTGCTCGAGATGGACGTCCCGTTCAGCGTTTTCGACTTGGCCTTCGAGCTTAGATACGCTCTCCTTCTTTTCCGGGATACCCCGCTGCGCGAGCCTAGACTGGTGTTCGGCAAAACGTGCCATCGGTTCCCGAAGCCTGAGCAAGGCCTCCACTTGAGCAAGCTCGCGCTCGGGTTCCAGTGGCTCCAGCCATTCCCCCGGGTGCCCATCCGCACCGTGGTGCTTCATGAATTCCATCCGCCCGCCTTCACGGTATGTCCAATCGCCTTGAGCACGACGGAACAAGCCGATGCTGATTTCCAAACCGGAGTCGGCTTGCCAACGGCCGCCTACCATCACGCCGTCGTTCCCGAATTTGTCACCGGTGCCCCCGTCGTGCGCGCTGTCTACCAGCATCCGTCCTTGGCCCTCGTCGATTCGCCAATAGCCGATGAGTGGCCACTCATTTCCAATCAGGCTTCTGGTTGCCTCTTGAATCAGCTCTTCCGGCGTCTTTTCTCTCGCCCATAAACGTAGTTCGGCGAACCAGTTGTGAGCCGATTCGCGTCCACACAGATACAGTAACTCCAGGCGATAGGCCAACGGCTGGATTGGCGACACTGCGGTGTAATGGCGCTGCTCCGAGGGAACGTAAACGAACATGGTCAGCTTGTCGCCAGAAAAAATAAGCGCGAGATGCACCCATTGCCCTAATTCAAGGGGCTTTTTAAGAGGTGTCGGAGCGTTTTGACGGGACGGGAAAACCCCGTAAAACCCATCGTGCCCGAACCTGAGAACCAACCTATGGTGCTGGCCGGACTCCGACCTGACATGGGCCTCGAAAACGGACCTACCGCCATTTTCTGCGGGATAGGCCATAGGCTTGAACCAGAAAGCGATCGAGAATGCCCTGACGTACTTGCCTTCTTTTAAGGGGATCGATGCAGTATCCATCACCGCCCCTCCCCCCAAGGCCAGCGCGGGTGGGACGATACGGTAATTAATGTCAGTCATGGGTTCCCAGTCGTCTCGAAAATCATGGTCTTGGTTATGCCCATGACGTCGATGACCACGGGGACTTTACGGCCTAGCGCCTTCTCTCCGATCATCAGCGTACTCGTAGCCTCGCCCCTCGGATCGGTCCGCGCGATGACGGCAGACAGCGAGGTTTCAGCCAGTACATTCGCCTCCTCGGTTTCAGTGCCCAACGCCGGATTCACGCGTTTCGCCAGGCTCCTATCCAAATTGAACTCGACTTCCACATTCGGGAGGTTCTGGCCAATCGCCGAACGAACGGAAACCTTTATGTCTATGGCTTTGTCCGATCGAGTCCACGCGATCGATACGATAGGAGGCGGCGCGCCACCATGTATCGGCACGGCCACGAAACTGCCCTTTATGGTACTTGCCGCAGCGGCGGTGGCGCTGTCGACTTCGCCGGTTTCCAGGCTAATGGGCGTCGCCGCCAGATAGGCGCCACCTACGCTGCGGGCCATATCGCGTTGCAACCCTGCGGTCTCCGGACGCGTGGCGGTGAGTTGGAAGAGCAACTTCAGCTCGAAGTCCACACGAGGTAGTTGGTAAGTCACGGTGGGTTGGCCTTCCTGGCCTACGACGCGGAGTTGGCTGATATAGCGCTGAGCGTGGTTGATGCTATTGGCGAGACTAATCAGGTACTCGTCGATGCTGGTGTTGATTTGTTTTGTTTGTTCAGCCATGGAAGATCGTACTGTGTCTTTTTATTTGTCATCACGGGCCTCTCCTTGGCATTTACGGGCGGGCGGCTTGGCAAATCGAGGGTGCCAAGCGATGGATCAGACCGAGAAGCGGTTGCGGCCCCTGGAGCCGCCGGTCCGCATCTCTTCCCGCCGCTGCTCCTTGCGCAGTTCCGACGCTCGATCCCTCCGCGTATCCCGGTCTTCTTCCCAGCGAAGAAATTCCTGCCTCGCAGTAGACTTGGTTGCGACCGGGCGGCCGTCGTGCGTATTTGCGTCAAGGCGACGGGCATCACGGCACTCCCCCCAGTGGGCCTCGAGTCGGCGATCCAAAAGGGCTTTCGAGCCTGCTTCGGCGCGGGCCCGGTCCCATCGCGGAACGTCCCTCAGGCTGGCCCCATCACTTAGCCTGTTCTCCGCTGTCCTGCGGTCTGGAGTGGCTGTCGCCTGTCCAGGGCCCGCAGAGCCGATTTTCAAACTGAAGGCTTGGGCTGTATCACGCCGGGCGTCCCGCCGCGCCGCCCATTTGGCTTCCAGCAATTGCTTCCGGGCAGACTCCTTTGCCGCTTCTACGCGCTCCCGGTCCCAGCGCTCGCGCAGCTTAATGCGTTCGGTCTCTTCCTCGCGGCGTTCCGCAGCCTTGCGGGCGCGCAGCGCAGCCAGCCGTGCTTCATTCAAGCGACGCTCTAAAATGCGCTTGGCCTGCTCCTGCCTCCGCTCGTCCCGAAGGCGCTGCCGCCGTTCCTCCAGGCGGGTTTCCTTGGTGTGCACCTTAACCGCGAACATCAGCGCGGCGCGCTTATCCTCCGGCGCAGTTCCGCCCCCGCCGGCCAACGCCTTGAGCTCCTTTTCCAGCCGCTCCCGTTCCTCGAATAGGGCCAGGATTTCGTCTGGAAGCTGCGCGTCCTCGCTGACCGCTTCCTCTGCGGAGATCTGCCCATCGACCAGCGGTGCCATCGCACCGTTCTGTGACTCCAGCGCGTCTTCTTCGAGCAGGTCCTGCCAGCTTAGGTAAAGGTCGGTTGCCATAGGTAACGGTAGGTGGGCTCTGGCCGGCTTGCGTAATGTCTTGCGATATCTCCGTTGGCGACGGCGGCGGCTTGACTACGGCACCTGGGATGTCTCAGATGGTAGCCGCACTTGTCGGGTCCCGCTTTTGCGCCCCCTCGACAAGCAAAAGCCGAATGCGCTCCTCCAGAATGGCGGGCGGCGGCACGGGAACGAGTTTGGTCCGCATCAGGCTTGAGCCCTCTGCGCTGTACTGGTATTTGGACGCAAAAGATGCACTGACGGTAGAGACGTTGAGGCTAGCCGTGGCTCGCGCGCCCATGAATCCCATGGACGCTTCGTACCCGACCTGGGAAAAGAGGTCGAAAGTGCTGCGCGTGTCGGACTTTTCCCGACTCATGCTGATCGACATCTTGATTTCGATAATGGTATCGACGAACTGATAGAAGGTTGGCGTGAAGCCGAGTTCGAGCAGCGAGTACTTATTACCGCCAAATTCTACGAGATTCCTGCTCGAACTGCTGACCGTTGTGGTCTTGCCGTCGCCTTGCCCGTTGGTTTCGAAGGCTGCCCCCGACATGAGTTGCGCGATCTTGAGGCTCGTCATATCCAAGGCCAATTGCGCTTCGGCAATACCGACCGCGATGGCTTTCACCATTTCGGGAAACGGGACCTGCAGCAAATCCTGGCCGATGTTGTCCGGCTTAGGGGCCCCGCTATTCTTAATGACTACGTCGTTCATTAAATTAGCTCCGATGGCTAGGCGTTAAGACAAGCTCACGCAATCGACCGCGATTCTGCCGCTCATTAGGTTCGACGCTTATTTGGTTTCGGTTTTGGTCGAAATACCCTTTCGGTAGGCGCTTTCGATTTCCATCAAGTCGCGAACGCGCGCCTCCAAAGCAGCGGGCGGCGGCACAGGAACCAGCCGGGTTTTGAGCCAGCTCGAGCCGCCCGCATCGTAGCTGTACTTGCTGGAATAAGCGGCGTTTACGTGGGATGTCGTCACCTGGGCATTCTGACTGCCATACACGCCGCCGTTGTACCACCACCAATGGCCGGAGTTCTGATGGGCAGAATTGGTGTTGGATTGTCCGCTGCTCCTAGAGTCGTCCGTCGTGCCAATGACTCTGCAGTCCATCTTGACCTCGATGATGGTTTCGACGAACTGGTAGAACGTCGGAACGAAGCCCAGTTCAATCATGCTGAGCTTTTGGGGGATACGGAGATGAAGCGTTTTAACGGAGGTTACTGCCTCATATCCCATCGCCTGCTTTTCATCCGCAGTCGTATCTCTCGCTTCCTTTTCAACGACCCCGTTGGTTGCGGTAACTTTACCGCTCGCGTTAAAGGTGAGAGTAACGTAGGTGTAGCCGAAGAAAACGCGGGAATCCACGATGTGCGGCTTCTTCTCGGCCCCATTAGAACCTTGTCCGTCGCCGGCCAGAGGTTTGCCGTTGGCGTTCAGCAATTCGCCAGTATCGAGGTCGCGAAGCAGGCGCTGCCCGCTCATCAACTCGGTGACTGTCATGCTCGCCTTATCCAGTGCCCATTGCGCCTCGGCAATCGCCAGCGCCATGGAGCGGATCATGTCCCCCATGGGAACATTGAGCAATTCCTGTCCGATGTTTACACCACCTACAGCCATCGTGCCTCCTGATTAGTCTGGAATGATGGGGTTGACCCGCTATTCTTCTTTCAGCTCGGTCTCCGTCGGCCGACGCGTGTCGCGGGGCGCGGACTGGATAATGGCCGCCAGTGGCTCGGGCGGCGGCAGGGACACGATTCGTGTCCTGATCTCGCTGGACGCCTCCGCCGTGAAGGAATACTTGTTGCTGTACGAGGCATTGACCGATGCCGAGAAGATCCCGTATTTCAGGCCCAACTTCGCGCCTACCCTGAACTCCTGCGACTGCACACTGGTGAAAGCCACCCTGGCGATGATGGTGGCCTCGGAGAAATGGTAGAAGTTAGGCATGAAACCGAGTTCCAGCATCGATTTTTGGGGTAGGCCCGGAATGCTCGTGTCGACCTTCTGGAGTTCCCGGACGACCTCGATCGTTCGCTTGTCGAGCATCAATTGGGCCTCGGCGATGGCCGCTCCGAGCGTCTCCACCACCTTCGGCAGCGGCGACTGTTCCAACATGTGCGTGACGCTCGTCATAATCGGTTCTCGGCGGACTCAGGTTAGGTCACTACAATCGATAGCTCGCTTCGGCAAGGTATCGCGCTCTGCCAAGTCTTTCATCAGCGGGACGCCAGCCCGAGAATCAGCGATTCGTTGGGCAGCTTGACCGCTCGCGCCGCATCGACCGTTTCGGGTCTGACAATAAAGTACCTGTTTCGCTGTTGCTCGGCGACGATGCGCCGGGAATCCACCTGCAACCCGCGCTCTACCCAGCCGAGCAGCGTTGCCGCGAGTGGCAGCGACCAGCCGAGCGCCTTGGCCTTTTCCACCGCCCGGCGCAGGGCGGCGGATGCCTCCTCGCGCTGACCGGCCTTGAGGTGTGCGACCCCTTGCCTTTGCAGGATGTGCGCGAGTTCCATTTCGGTATGAGGCGTGCTCTCTGAACCGGCCAACAACGCGAGGGCCTTGTCGCAGTAATCGAGTACCTCGTCGTAGGCCCCGGTCAGTTCCAGAGATTCCAGTACGCATTCCAAATAGTGGCGGAATACGATCTCGTGCTCGCCGGCCTGCACGGTCATGCGAATGGCTTCCCGGTAATAGGCCAGTGCCCAGTCATGCTTACCTTGCAAGGCGTAGCATTTTCCCTGCTCGGCCACCCCGATGTGGCTGGCGGGCATCGACACCTCGGGGCTATCGTCAGTACTCATGCAGGTGGGCGTCAAGGCTTCCACGACTCAGACACCTCTTACACTGGATCTCGTTGGTCATCACCGATTTTCCGCGTCAGCACCCCGATCAGGTCGTTGAGCTTTTCGCGCTCTTTGGGCTGATCGTCGCGCATCTTCTTCAAGTCGGTGAGAATGTCCTTCTCCTCGGCATCCAGCGCCTTCTGTTTTTCGGCCACGTCCTCTTTCAATGCGCTCCGTCTCGCCGCGACATCGCCGATGGCCCTCTCGCCGTCCGAGGCGTTGCCGATCTGCCCGGAGACGTCGAACCCAAACCCAATCTTCAAGGCCTCGGAGACTCGCATGCTGGCAATGAAAGAGACTTCGATGGTCGCCTCGGTGAATTGGTAAAAGGTCGGGGCAAATCCGAGTTCGAGCAAGGAACGCGTGACCGGGTTGCCATCGGCGTCAAACATCGTGGTCTTCTCGTTGGCCAGCTTGAGGGTCGCGGCGATAGCCACGTCGTCGAGCCGCTGCTGGGCCTCGGCAATGGCGATGCCGAGATTCCCCACCAGTTCGCCGAGCGGCACGTCGTCGAGAGCCTGGCCGATCACTTTTGCATCAAAGTTCATGGATTCTCCTCGCTCAGTTAGGCAATCGCACAAGGCCGAAAAGGTAGTTGGCCCTAATATCACATGTCGTCAGCCGCGGCAGCACGCCGCTTTCGGGTTGTATCCCGGACCGGATGACATGCCAGCGGCGCGCAAGATTCGCTTGGCGCGTCCGCCTCCCCGATACGCAGTTGTTCAGCGCAGCACCACCCGGCTCTCGGCGCCAGCGCGCTTCAATTCATGCTGCAGCCAGCGGACCTGTGGATCGGTCATCGTGCCCACCGGCTTGCTGGCGGGTGGCAGGGCCGCGAGAGCCTCCTCCGGGCTGACCCGGCCGAGGGCCTGCAAAAGCTGCGCGGCCGCCGTGACTTGCCCCGCCTTGGTCACGACGAGGCCGAAGGTCTGGAACGCCAGCAGGTGGCCTGATGCCCGCCCGCCGACCGCCGCAACACCTGCCAAGAGCTGGGCCATCCGCTCGTATGGCACGTTCTGCGCGATCACGATGGGCAGCCTGGCGAGCACCTTGGGTACCACGGCCGCGGGCATGCCAACCTCGCTAACCAGGAAATCCGCCAACGCCGGGGTCGCGTCAGCCTCCTCCAGCCGTACGTCGAAGCGCTCGAAGTCGCGGTTCACCAGGCGCAGCGGCACATCAGTGCGGCGCAGCGGGTCCCAAAGCGCGTCCGCTTCCGCTTTCGAGAGCCCCACCGCAAGCACGGGCTGCTCCTGGCCATCTCCGGCATCGGGCAAGGTCGGCACCCGAAGATCGCGTAACAACTGTATGACCCGCTCTCGGCCCCGCGCGTCGCACGCCCCCAGGAACACATCGTACCGCGCCTCTGCCGGTCGCGACACGTCCAGTTCCACGCCGAGCGGCGCGAAGCGCCGCCGCAAGGCATCGACGGTATTGGCCGAGACCTTGCCCACCAGCACCGTAGGCGAGGCGCACAGCAACGTCCGCGCCTGGTCCAGGCTGACACCCAGCACGTCCATCACCACCTGCGCCACCAGGGTCATCTGGCTCGCATCCATGATGGCCAGGGCGACTTCGTGGCTGCCGTCGCCCGGCGTAAACGGCTCATCGGCGCCCATCACCTGGCTGTCGAGCCCGGTTGAACGGAGCAGTGCGTTGATCTCATCGGCCTGCTCAAGCGTCAGGCCAGCCATGATCTCGGCCGGGGCCTGAAACAGCAGGGCGGCCAATTTGCTCTCCGCGTAGGGCAGCACCTTTTTCAGGACGCCAACCATGCGGGCACCGGCGGTGCCGATGGAGTGGATGACAATGCGGTACCCGTCTTCGGAGAGATCAAACATTTCGGCCGTGATTATGTTAGGGCCCTTGAGAATGTTCTTAGGTGCTAGATAATTATCTGTTCAAATCAGCGACTATATTAAAATAATAAATTTCTTGAAATCGCTCCGACGCGGCTCTGGAATCATAGCCACCACGTCGCCTAGGGCATCATAAGGGTCGGTCTTTACCTTTGGGTATTTGGACTTGGTGAAATCACACTTTTTAACGTTAAACCTTTTCGTAACATCTTCGTTTTTCTTGGTGGCCTGACTTTGTGGATCGCTGACATCCACATCAACATAGGCTTCCATGTGTTTGGCGAAATTTATGGCCAAAGCCAGATTTATGGCCATTATTCTATTCTTGAGTTTTTTGTCTTTTACTTGGTCTGCGGAATAACGCGTTAAGACCTTTGTTTGATCACTCGCATCGATATCTAGGAAGCTTTGCTCAATCCAATCCCTTTCGTGTGCATCGATTAGATTCGTGTCGACCCCGAAACTGAGCGCTTCCACCAGCGCAGGAATTGGTACTGTCCGTTTCTGTAGCTGATTTTTGAGCTCCAAAACAACAGCGTTATGATCTGCTGGGCCGTTTTTAGTTATAAACCCAAAGGATTTTCCTGAGCAATCCACATGCCGCATATATTCGAGACGCACTAAAAATGACTTAAAGTCCGATTGACAGCCATTAATACCATATAATCCTACCAGATGTGCCCACACAGATTTGTACCTAAGTTCTGAAAACTTTAACAAATCTGCTATTCCCTCAACAAATCCTTCCCTCATCCAAGCGATAGTTTGTTTCCAGTCATCGGAAAGCAATGCGAGAATATTATCCCGGGTTACATGTTTTATTTCTTGCAATCCCTGTCTTTTCGCACGCACCCAAGGACTCTCAAATGTCTTATACTTTCCTGGATGCCCGAAAAGCTTCCCGTCATCCGACCAGATTTCCGGTACCATTTTACTTTCACGTTGACTAGGGCTCATTAGTGCAACCGCGAGCGCCATTGCGATATGTTCTTCAAATTGCGAAAACAAGGATTTTAGATTGGAAAGTTTAATGCCCGCGGCCGACAAATTCTCTGGATCATTGGCTGCATCGATATCGGACCAACCATTTTCCAATAGAAATGCGAGGTATTTATCGAGATTTCCGAATCGCTTCAATAGAGGAAAAAAAGCATCATTATCGATGACGCCAACGGGGTTATCGTCTTTGTTCAGGCCGAGTCGGTTTGTATATTTCTTTTTGAAAAAAAACACATTGCCAATGTTGGCTGCCAATTCGGTTCCTTCAAATCGGTCCGAATTGCCCAAAGCGGTATCTACGGCCAGGACTCGGCCAGCCTTTTTCATTAATTTCTCATTGGAAAGTATTTGCTTTGAAATTAAAACCTGACTTATAGCTTTAAGGAGTTTTTTGTTTTCCCTGTAGTCTGGGAACGCCGTACTAATGTGATTGGCAACGTCTACACCGCCCAAGGTAATTTTATCTGAGCCTCGCACCGACTTTAGTACGTCGATTAAATCTTCGCCATTATCTAGGCGATAAGAATACGTTATTTTAACTTCTGGCTTGTCGAATGGCCTCACCTCGTAATCAAAGGGAAGGAATTCCTCATCCCTGGCTTTCAGGGACTTCATAATAATCAGATACCTTGGTTTGCTTTGGGACGAAGTAAATTTATTTCTGAAGTCGGTTATGTATTGATAAAGCCTAAGTTCATCTTTTGTCTCTTGTTTCAGCAAACCATCACAAAAAATAAAGTGGAGTAATCTTGCAGACACATCGAGTCCGTTCAAGTCTGCAAAGAATCTCGTTCTATCAAACGGCTTATTTTTTCCGCAATACTTTTGTTCCAGCTTCGCCGGCAGGTCATTTCCAAGGCTGTCCCAATCTAATTCTACCACCAAGCTCTTAGGTATCTTGGCTTTCGCAATCTGCCCCAGCACGAATTCCGCGAATAATACTCGCTCAGGGGCCTCAACCAGTTTGATGGCGTAGCTAATTCTGGGGACCCCAGGAACCACCCTTTTTTTTCTGATAAAAATTACCCCTCCATTCTTGGAGCCCGCAAAGTCTATTTCATCAATGTCTTTATGCCAGGTAAATACATCATCCTTTTTGTCGGCGAAAAACTTCCGCATCTTATGCTCACCAGGAATCTGGTACCAGTCAATCGGCTCAGGACGATCCGGAGAATTGAGTTGAAATTGATAAACCTTGGACACATGAATGGGTGTTTTCCACGCGATTACCTTCATGGCAATTTCCTCAATTATGATCTAGGCGCGGGTATAAACCGGAAACCGGATTAGAAACTCATCCCCGAATTGAATAGTGCAGGCTGTCGAATCCGGGGACACCGGGTGCACTAGCAACCCCTCGTCGGACGTCACGCCCGAAGAGGGCTCGCTGATCCCGTCATCGAGGGTGTAGGGGCTGTTGGGCTGGTCTTCGATGAGGAACGTCACCACCGGCCACTCGTCGTCGTCAAAGTCATCATCGGCCGTAAGATCGGCGTCGTCGTCATATTCCCCGGCTGCGAATGCTTCTTCATCGTCATGGATAACCGGGAATTCAAGGCGGCTTCCTTCATCATCGCTGAAGGTGATGCTGCAATAGGAGGAGTGGCGCGATACCCGGTGGGTGAGGGTGCCATCGTCCAACGTCACTCCCCGAGATGGGGGTAACACGCCGTCATCAAAGTAATACTCCGTGCTGGGGTGATCCTCGATGATTAACTCGAGCGTGGAGAATCGGTCATCGTCATCGTCATCTTCGTCTACTTGCTCGTCCTCGCCATCCTTGGGGTCATGATGACGCTTGGGCGGCCTTGGCGACAGGTCCGGCTGCGGCACCTCCGGCAGTGGGGTAGGCTTGGGCAGCTTTGGAGCGGCGCGCTTGGCCCGTCCCGCCGCATCCGCCAACACCGCCTCCTGAAACGCCATCGGGGGCGGTACGGCAACGATCTTCGCGGTGACCCGCGCCGCAGCGGTTGCCTCGAACCCGTATTTGCGCGTGTATTCCACATTGAGAGCGATCCCGCCCATAACGGCCCATTGCGGGCCTTTGGACTTCGGCTTGTCGTCATCTGGCATGGTTCGCTCCTCTGCGAAGTGGTCAGATCAAAATCTGGCTGTGCGTACTTGCATCCCCAGGCGGAAGTACTCGATGCGCATCTGTCTGAACTGCAGCCATGGACGATTGTCGTCGCAGCCATGGCGTGCGCGCCGGCTAGGTGGCTGCCTCAACAGTCGACACAGGGGCAGTCCTAATGCGTTGGTTACGTCAACGATGGTGTCGATGGGATCACTTCCGTATGAAGCAGTATCATCGGAATGCCGCACCTTTCTCGGGTATGGATGATGCAGCCTAGGTTACACGCCAAGTTTTATTGATGATGGACTTGGCAAAGAAACCTGTCAATAACCTAGATCCATCTGTATATATCTATATATCAATGTACAAAGGCTAGGTATCCTTGTTGATTAGCGACTTACTATTTCGAGTAGGACAACATCACGGCCACTTTCGCCAGGCGATGACCTTCTCAACAAAATCTCTTGAATCACGGCGGACCAAGCCGCAGGCGCCGGAGACTGACTTTTGCCTGTATAATTTCCAGGTATATCAAGTGGTTTTTTCTGGGGGTTCGGCAATGCGGATGTCCCCAGAGTCCGGATTGGCCGACTGTTGCTCACTCGACTTTCCGATGACTCCGACCGCTCCATTTTGTTACCTGCCTTTCATGGTCAATGGGTCTCACGCAGGATCTCTCGAACCATCTGCTCAGCGGCAGGCTTGGTGACTATCGGCTTCATTGGCTTGGCTTTCATCTTTCGTCCTCATCGACATACGATGAAACCAAACTCTCCTTTCCTCAACCGCTCAATTCTGTCCCATAGTCGCTGACGACGGTCAGTCTGGGAGAATGGCCAATTGCTCATGGACTGACACTTCTCGGAGATTCGGGCCCGGGCGGCTTGAATCCGAGTACGGGCGACATCCCCTCCCCAATTTGCTTTCAGGGGATGTGGCTGGCTGACTCCAGGCCTAAACCAACCCTTAAGTTAGATTTAAGCTCTCCAGATCATGATATTCCCATCTGAACGACCATCGGAGATTTGAATGCCACCGCAAGAGCAAGAGATCCTCAATCGATTCCTGACCCAGCTAGCCTCGGTACCGGTCTCAAACTTCGATGCCGATGCGGAGCGCCTGATTAACGAAAGCGTGGCCAAGCAACCGCATGCAGCCTATCTGCTGGTGCAGCGTGCGCTATTGCTGGAGCAGGCCTTGAACCGTTCTCAGGCAGAACTTGCCAGGCTTCAGGCTGACCGAGCCGGAAGCCGCGATGGATTCTTGAGCGAAAACCCTTGGGCGGCTCGACCCGACAGCGCGCCTAGCCAAAATGCAGTGCCCGGAACCGCGAATTATCAGGTTCCGCGCGCTGCGCCAGGTAACAGCTGGGCACCTGCCCCTTCCAGTGGCACATCGAGTTTCCTGGGCAACATCGCCACCACGGCAGCGGGCGTCGTCGCGGGATCATTTCTGTTTCAGGGTATCGAGAACCTGCTTGGGCATCATCAAAACGGCGGCGGCTGGTTATCGAGCAGCAATGGCCTGGGAAATCCGGTGGCTGAGGAAACGGTCATCAATAATTACTACGGGGATTCATCTCCTAGCGAGTTTGCGCAGAATGACGATGACAGCTTTCTGGCCAACGATGATTTCAGCTATGACAGTGACGAATCGAGTTGGGTTTGACGCTAACGATCTTCCTGAACCTAGTCATTGAACGCGGAATTGATTCAAGTGACCCCCCTCTTCCTTTGACGTTCCATACTCCCTCCTAAGGTTCTGTTAAAGGAGCCGCGCCTCAAAAGCGCGGCTATTTTTTTGTCTGGTGAAGGCAACGTTACCAGAACCAGGAAACGACCATGAGGTCTTCGAACGGTCACTCGTAGTGTGAGCCGACATCCTTCATTTTCCCTAAATCAATGAAAAGTCTCAGTGAAACTGCGGAAGTTTCTCTGAATCTTCGCCCTCGTGTTCGTCGGCCCAATCTTCGACCTCCAAGGGTTGATCCGCCGCCATGTCCCAGGCCATCGACCGGTACTCAATCCGGAACCATTGCCGAAACAGCTTGAGGGATCGATTCTGCGGCCAGAGCGCCTCGTCGGTGAGCCACCCGTTCAAGAAATACTCAAAGAATCCCTGCCAGCGCTTCTCGACCCATTTGACTGCCTGGGCGTGATCAGTGATTTTGGGGTCGCCGGGAATCAAGAATGCATCACCTTCTTCCTCAAGATGCGCCAGGGTCAGGTCTTTCAGCTCATTGGGGCTGCCGTCATCAGCCAGTCGAGAAACGGCTACTGGTGGCGGATGATCAAAAATCGTGGGGTTTCAGTAAGCATCGCTATTCCCGTTTTAAAGCTCAATACTAAAGTAATCACGGCAGCGAGGCACGATGATGAATTCTGAAGATCAACCATCCCAACCCGTTCTGCAGGCGCCTGCCGAACCGTCACCGGCATCATTGGCCGTTTCCCTGAACCGCCACGAAATAACTGCCGGTCAGCGGCTCATGGTTTGGGCAATGGTCGCCTGGGTGATCGGATTCTTTCCGCCCGCGATTTTCATGACCATCCCTTTCCAGCTTTATGCCGTCTTCAGGCTAACGCGAGCACTCAAAATCAGTGGGCTGATGATCTCGCTGTTGATGCTTTCAGTGCTGGTTCCGATCTTCTGCGGTTTGGTCTTCGTCGGGCTTTATGTAAGAGCCGGACGAACGCTCCAAGGAATGGAAGTTGAGCCAAGCTAAACCCAATTCTCGCGATGGTCAGTTTCGAGAGGTTCAAACAAAAGCGCTAGAATCGCAGCCCCTTGTCCGATAATAACTGCCGGGCACAGCAAAATGACGGGAGTTGAAGATGAAACGACTCACCTCGCTGTTATTAACATTATCCGTTTTGTTCCTGGGCCTCTCGATCGCCGATGAATCGGGGGCGCAGAAATTTCCGGATGTTTTGAACGTCAAGGTCCGCCTCAGCGGAGACCGAATCTATGATTTCGATGTCACCCTCTCCTCTCCCTATGACACCGTGAAGCATTATGCCGATGCCTTTCGCGTGTCAGCTCCGGATGGCAAGGTGTTCGGGGAAAGAGTCTTGGTCCATGATCACGCCAACGAACAACCTTTCACGCGGGATCTGTATGGCGTATCAATTCCGGCGAACACTCGAACCGTCATCGTCCAGGCGCGAGACCGGCAATTTGGTTATGGTGGAAAGTCGATGGAAGTCTTGTTGCCGAGCCGGTGAATTTGGTTTGAACCTAAAGCAATCGAAACATCGGTATTAGCCAGGTTCTGGGCTTTGCCAATAGCGCCGTAAAGGGATACCTTCATCCAAATTCCGCCTCGGAAAATCACATGATCACAACCAGCGTCATTGTTGCCGTGTTTATTCTGGCCGGATTTCGGATCGCCAATGAATATGAACGAGGCGTTGTTTTTAGGCTGGGTCGATTTCGGATGATCAAAGGTCCAGGTCTTTACTGGATCATTCCGCTGATTGAATGGCAGAAGCTGCTCGATATTAGAACCCGTACCGTGACGGTCGAGCGCCAGGAAACCATCACCAAGGACAGCGTCACCGTCAAGGTGGACGCGGTGCTGTGGTATCGAGTTACTGATGTTTCAAAAGCCGTCATCGCCGTCGAGAACTATTCCCTCGCCGTTCACCAAATCGCACTGACGAGCCTTCGCAACATTTTTGGCCAACATCTGCTGGACGAAGTGCTGAAGGAGCGCAATGCCATCAACCAAGCCCTCCAGGCTATCGTCGATGCTACGACCGAAGACTGGGGCATCAAGGTAGAGATGGTGGAAATGAAAGATGTTGAGATACCCGAAGCCATGCAGCGGGCCATGGCACGAGAAGCTGAAGCTGTCCGTGAGAAGCGGGCTCGGCTGATCAAGGCCGAAGCCGAACAAGAAGCCTCATTGAAACTCTCAGAGGGCGCCCGACAAATCGCGGAGAATCCCATCGCGCTCGAACTGCGCCGAATGCAGATGATCGCCGAGGTGGGTGCCGAGCACAACACGACCACCATCGTGTTGATGCCTTCCGACTTCGTGAATCTGGCTCAGGATTGGTCGTCCGTATTCAGGGCGAAATCTCGTAAAGTGGAAGAGCAGTGAATTGCGATCACTCCCGTCCCAATCGGCATTCACTAATCACCTTGCCGCCATACCTGAGCCTTTCAATACAGCTCTGCCTCGAACTTCTTTTGAATGGCAGCAATGCGGAAATCGACATGGAATGCAGCAACCGGCGATAAGCAGGCATCCAGCCTGGCTGCCGGTTAACCATACGAATGGCCACGGCACCCAAGTAGCTGCCGCTTGCAGCCTGGCTTTGTCGTCAAACCTTATACCTTTCCAGTTGTCGACCCGAATCAATACATGTCGTTCAGGAATGGCTGCTTTCTAAGTTTTCCGGTCGTTCAAATTGCTAATCGCCATACGGCGTAGATGCCCGCTTGTGGCCGGTTCCGTCAGTCTACGGCTTTAGAATTCGAAGAAAGCTGCCATTTGTGAACGGTCAGTTTCATGCCAAGCAAATGACCGTTTAAGCTGAACAAAGGACCGACATTTCCAGCCATAAATTTCAGCAGCTCAGCCATTCTTAACCGAGACATCCGAATAAAACACGCAGGTTATGTGACCTGTGCAACGTCTACTATATGTCTACCACCAAAAAAGGCTTGCCTGCGGATGCAGACAAGCCTCTGATTTACATGGTGGGCCCTCAAGGACTTGAACCTTGGACCAAGGGATTATGAGGGCCTTTACCCGTAGATGAAGCAATTAAATTCAATCACTTAAAAGCACATCAACCGCGCAAACGTGACTAGACGTGACCTAAATACGCCGAAGATGCCTGGGCGTCGTCACAATCTGGTCACGCAGCTTTTGAGAGAGATGAATCCACTGCCAGTCAACCACTCGAATGGCGCAAAGCATTTCGAACTTTGCTGTACCACAAGAATGCACCTACCTGACGGCGACAGGCCGGTCTCGGCCACTTTCGGTCTGTCGAGCTATCAGTAAGTTGGTCGTTGGAATGGCTGTTCCACCCAAAAAGCTGACCTCTACGCAGCTGCCTTTGATTCAACTTCAGAGCGTATACAAGAGCAGTATGCTATTCCTGATATTGAACTCGTATGATTTTTCGGCTTCCGCCGTCGCAGATGACTGTCCACGTGGTCCTATCGCGTGCTCTGATATAGAAATAATATCGAAAGCCATCAATGGTGTTACGGACTTCAACCTGCTGAATTACCCCAGGATGTTCTGCCAATGCAGCTTGCCTGCATACAGCCATAATTGTTTTATCTTGTGGAAGCGCATACTGACCGAGATGTTCAGTATCTGCCAGAACCTGTGTACGCAGGTTTGCAATAAGCAGCATGGCGCAGCAACCTGCCATTTTCCAGTTATTGATCATTTCAATATCCTGGTCTAATTCAGACCGCCATGGTGAAACTGAATTTCTTCCGTCTGCCGTTAGACAGCTTCGAATGTATTCGCACTGAAAGCAGTTGCCTGATTATCCCGATTTCATGTTTTTTTGCAAAACGCCAATAATCTGGTAATAGCTGCGCCTGATCTTCACACCAACCGACCATATCCAGTTCCGCCCTCAGTTGTTCATCAGTGGGCTTTTCATATTGAATACTTTCCAGTTTCTCAGTAAACTCACCAAGAGCCTGGGCTTTTCCTTCGACCACGGACCAAACCTTCGGGTGCCCATCCTTCTCCCATACAAAGTAGTTTATGTTCATTTGCTACGGCCACTTACGAATGTGAATGGTACAAACAATGGCTTTACGAGTACTTATAAAAGCAAGTTATGTATTGCCATTGAAGAATGTTAATAAGTCACTGGTAAAATGTCCGTAAGAATCTTGGGCGTAACTTTAAAAAAACAGTAAAAATTTTGGGGCTATCAATTCATCTGAAAAGCCTCTTGGTTATCGCCGAATACCTAACGTTGTCAGTTTCCTGCCTGCTGCAAGGCACGTCGTAATGGGCCCTGATATTGTTCCGAAAGCCAGGTTAACGGTAACCGAATGCCTGGCTGGATGAGGCCCATTTCGTGCAGTGCCCATTTGACGGGAATAGGGTTCGATTCGACGAATAACGCGTGATGAAGAGGGATTAGATGCTCGTGGATGGCCATCGCGTTTGCTCTTTCACCGGCTGCGGCGGCCGAACACATCCGATGCACCAACCGTGGAGCAATGTTTGCAGTTACCGAGAACACGCCTGTTGCCCCCAACAGACAGGCCTCGCGCGCGGTGATGTCATCACCTGAGTAGTAGAGAAAACCGGGACGGCAGGAGTCTGCCAGTTCTTTCATGCGCGGCAGGCTGCCACTGGCTTCTTTGATGCCAATGATTCGTGGCATGGTAGACAGCCGCGCTACGGTCTCCGGCAGCAAGTCACAGGCGGTCCGCGCCGGTACGTTGTAGAGAATCTGTGGGATGTCCACGGCTTCTGCGACTGCCATGAAGTGACGATAAAGACCTTCTTGCGTGGGTTTGATTTAATAGGCAGTCAGTAGAAGACAAGCGTCCGCGCCGATATCCCTGGCGCGCTTGGTCAGAGCGATCGTCTTAGTCGTCGAATTGGTGCCTGTTCCCGCGATCACCGGAACGCGCCCGGCCACACGCTTTACGGTTCTGCCAATGACCTCCAGCGATTCGTGGACGTCCAGCGTTGCGGCCTCGCCCGTCGTTCCATTCACCGCGATGGCATCCGTTCCCTGCTCAAGCTGGAAATCAATTAGCCGATCCAGACACTCAAGATCGAGCGCGCCGGTTGTGGTCATCGGAGTCACCAGCGCGACAATGCTGCCTTTTATCGTGTTCATCAGTGATCAGTAAATGTGTGAGCCTTGTTACATTCAGGCGGGTTTTCCCAGAGCGGGAAACAGTTCGGTCAATCCTTTTGCGATGCATTCCACCGCAATGGAAAAGGTGATCAAGCCCATGACGCGCGTAATCACGTTAACGCCGGTCTTGCCTAGTTTCGAAGCGATCATAGGCGCCATCCAAAGTGCCGCCAGCACTGCAACGGCTACAGTGCCAATGGCCAAACTGACCAACAGGTAATGCTGCCAGCAAGAGCATTTCTCGTGTGCATAGACGATGATGGCGCTCATCGCGCCGGGACCGCCCAACAGTAGAATTCCCAGAGGCACCACGGCGATGGACGCCTTGTCGTAGGACAGCAGGCGTTCTTGCGGCGTGTGCCGCGACCGGTCTGGCGACGCATGCAGCATCGATGTGCCCATCGTCATGATCAGCACCCCGCCGGCTATCTGGAATGCCGGCACGCTGATGCTGAACAAGCACAACACGTGTTCACCCGCAAGGAGCGCCCCAAGCAAAACCAGGCTGACCGCCGATGCGCAATTGAATGCGATGCGTCGGCGCACTTCCGGCGATCGGCTCACCGTCAGATAAAGGAAAACGGGGATGGCGCCAACCGGATCGACGATGGACATCGATCCAGCCAATCGCTTTGCGTATTCGCCCCAGTCGATCATTGAGTAGCGATTGGAAATCAGGAGGCGCCGCTGACGACCGCCACACACACCCGGGCGATGCCATGTCGCAACTGACGCAGAGCCGCAAAATCTCTGGGATTGAGATCGATGATGCGGCCGCCGACAAATGGCCCACGATCAGCTACCGTGACGATCGTTGAACGCCCCGTGTCGAGATCCGTGACATTGAGTCGCGTCCCAAAAGGCAACGACCGATGGGCGGCTCGGCCAGCTCCAGCCAAAACGCCACTGGCCGTTGTGCGTCCTTCGTAATACGACGCCTCTCCGCAAGCAGTCAGATGGACGGCATTGGAAGGCGATGAAAATCCCACAGACGCCATCACCGCTGGCGTCAAGAAGGCGCGTACCATGGGTTTGCTCCCTCGGAATTTATCGAATCGGAAAATTCCGGTCTTGCTTTTGCCGGGAATACACCGGTCTTAGAAAACGTTTGAATGCCGACGCAGTTTCAAATCATGCGTTCGGCACAGTGTGCCAGGAGTTCAGCACGGAACGATTTGGATGATGAGGCGTGATGGGTCATGCTCAGTTGATACTGCCGGAAGCCGACCTCATTGACGAAGATGACTTCTATATCGGGAATGGCGCTAAGGTATTTCAGGAAATCAAGCGTGGATTTATTGGTCAGTTTTATGCAGAGCCTAGGTCGTCCGGATTTATCTCTGATGAATCTTTTCAGCGAATCCAACCCATCGTTTGTATTCCGGAATCGCTGCACCAGAATGGTTTTTCCATCCAGACATTGGGCGAGTACCCAGGTATTGTCATCGTCACTGTCAATCCCAAAATAAGCTTGCTGCGCCATTGATTTGTCTCGCTGTAGTGAAAGCGGAGACAGTCTATTACGGCAGCGATAAATTAGCGGTAAAGATTTTTAAAGCTGTGGTAAGATGCTGGTAATATTTTACCGCTCTGTTTTTTCTTTGCACAAATCACGCTAGTCGCTTTTGAGCCGATAGCCAATCCCGGAGACCGTCACCAAGTGTTGAGGATGGGCGGGGTCTTCTTCCAACTTCTGCCGCAGCTGGCTCATGTATATCTTCGGATAATGCAGGCAATCCCCGTGGCTAGGCCCCCACACCTCCGTGACGAGCTGATGATGGGTCAACACTTTGCCGGCATGTTTGACCAGGACCGAAAGCAGACGATACTGGATGGGTGTAAGTGTTACCTCCTGATCCTTGAGATATACCCTACGATTTTGTAGATCCACTTTCAGGTCGCCAGCGACGAAAATTCCGGATGGGTCATTACCGGGCGTTCTCGACGCATGTCTGAGCGCAACCCGGATTCTTGCCAACAATTCGCCGAGACTAAAGGGCTTGGTTAGATAGTCGTCGGCACCAGCGTCCAAGGTGTCGATCTTCTGCTGTTCGGCATCACGCGCGGACAGGATGAGGATTGGCGTCTGCGACCACTCGCGCACGGCCTTGACTACGGTGATGCCGTCCATGTCAGGAAGCCCCAGGTCAAGGATGATCAAATCGGGTTTGCGCGTATCGGCCTCAATAATACCGCGCTGCCCGGTATCCGCCTCGAACACCTTGAAGCCATGAGAACCGAGGCCGGTACGCAAAAAGCGGCGAATGGGCGGGTCGTCCTCAATGACGACGATTACAGGCTCCTGACTCGACATGTCGGATCAGTGTCCTTCGGCGTACAGATGTTCCTCCTGCTCCATGACCGGCGGCGTCAGATCGATCGGCAGGACAAAGGAAAAGACAGTCCCTCCGGACGACCTGTTCTCCGCCTGTATGCAACCGCCATGGGCCTCAATGATGGCCCGGCAGATGGAAAGCCCCAGTCCAACCCCGCTTTGCGCGGCCTCTTGTCGGACCCGATAAAACTTTTGGAAAAGTTGCTCTTCTTTGCCCTTGGGAATGCCGGGACCTCGATCGGCTACCGCGATCTCCACCGCAAAGGGGGATGAGACCGCCGTAATTTCCAAGGGACTGTCTTCCGGCGTGTAACGCACTGCGTTTTCCAAGAGGTTGACGAGTACCTGTTCGATCATGACGGCATCGATGTATACCATAGTCACGCCTGGCGGCAATTTAACCTTCACGGTTCGCCCGTGCAGTGGCTTTTCCAGCCGGCTCAGCACGCTGCCAATGATCTCATCCAGCGGATACCATTGGCGGTTGAGTTCGACGGATCCGGAATCGAGTCGCGCCATATCCAGGATGTTGTTGATCAGACTAGACATCCGTTTCGCTTCCTCAAAGATGTCCCGGTTTAGTTGGATTTTTTCCTCCGCCTTCAAGCGTTCATCGCCCTCTGCCAATGTACTTGCCGAGCCCATGATGGTGGCCAGCGGCGTCCTGAGATCATGGGATATGGCGCTGAGCAGCGAATTTCGCAGCCGTTCGGCTTCCATTTGCAGTTGCGATGATTTGGCCTGTTCGGCAAAGCGAACACGAGTGAGGGCCTGGGCAATTTGCTGAATGAAGGTTTCCAACAGTTTTCGCTGCTCGGGCAGGAAGACACGGCGCAGGTTGACGGGCTGCAAGGCCAAAACGCCCAAGACTCGGTCCCAGCCGCTGAGGGGAAAATAGACCGCGTTGGCGCCCGGCAGCGTATTCGTTCCCTGCCCGGCCAGTTCGTTGTGGTCCAACACCCATTGCGCGACGCTGAGGTCCGCGCCAGGCAACGATTCCGTTAGCGGGCGTTCGCTGGGATAAACGATGCGGCCGTGGACGTCCGGGAACAGGATAACGTTGCGGCTACTGAATTCGGCATGGATGTGGCGCACCGCAACCTGCACCACTTCCTCCTCATTTTGACTCGCTGCAAGCTCCTTGCTCATGGAATAGAGAACGGTCGCTCGACGTTCCCGATGCGCAGCCACTTTGGCCTGTGAGCGAACATTGGCCATCAGATGGCTGATCAGGATGGCGATGATCAGCATGGCCGCTAAAGTCACCAGGTATTGGGTATCGGCAATGGAAAAGCTGAAATACGGCGTAACAAAGAAAAAATCCAATATAGCCGCGCCGAGAAAGGAGGCCAGAATCGAAGGCCCTCGTCCGAATCGTGCGGCGGTGAACACAACACCCAGCAGAAACACCATGACCAGATTGGCCACTTCAAACCGGCTGTGCATCAAGCGCGCGATAAGCGTACTGATCAAGGTGACCACTACGGCCCAGACATAGCTCTGGTAGTAGTTCTTCTTGCGCGGCGATAGACGTTTACTGAGCCCCGGAAGCGCACGTTTGCGGTAAAGGGTCAGCTCTTTTTCGGTACTGCCTCCCTCCCCCTGCGGACTGCCGAGCAGATATAGATTGATGTTGTGCGCCTGACTAATCAGGGTGTCGACCACGGAGCCCAGAAGCCAGCGCCGCCAGCCACGTCGGAACGGCTTGCCTATCACAATCTTAGTGACGTTCCTCTCGCGTGCCAGGCGAATGATAGCCTTGCTCATCTCTGGCGCGCTTAGGGTCACGCTCTCGGCACCCAGTTGCTCGGCCTGGCGCAACACACGCAGCACCGCGTCGCGCCTCTCGGCCGACAAACGCTCGAGTTGCGGTGTTTCCACATAGACCACGAGCCACGCCGCACGCAACGCGGTCGCGAAGCGCTTTCCGGCCCGGATCAGGCGCTCCGCCAATTCGTTGGGTCCGACGCACACCAGGATGCGTTCGTTGACTTGCCACACATCCCGGATCGCGTGATCCTCGCGATAGTCCAGCATCTGGGCATCGACGCGGTTGGCGGTCTGTCTGAGCGCCAGCTCTCGCAGTGCAATCAGGTTGCCCTTGCGGAAGAAATTGTTGATGGCTTCCTGAGCCTGTTGTGGCAGATAGACTTTGCCTTCCTTAAGGCGCATCAACAGTTCGTCGGGAGGCAGGTCCACCAGTTCGACTTCATCCGCCCGCTCAAACACCGTGTCCGGCACAGTTTCCCAGACTCGGATGCCGGAGATCTGACCAATGTCGTCGTTCAAACTTTCCAGGTGCTGGACGTTGAGCGCCGTGTACACGTCAATACCGGCATCCAGGAGCTCCTCGATGTCCTGCCACCGCTTCGGGTGCCGACAGCCGGGCGCATTGCTATGCGCCAATTCGTCGACCACGATGATGGACGGCTTGCGCTTGAGGGCGGCATCCAGATCGAATTCGCGCAGGGTGGTGCCTCGGTACTGGACCTGAATTGGAGGCAACACATCAAGACCTTCCAGCAGGGCCGCGGTTTCCTTGCGCCCATGGGTTTCCACCAGGCCGATGACTATGTCCGCGTTCTCCGCCCGACGCTCCCGGGCGGCCAGCAACATCTCGTAGGTTTTACCCACGCCTGCGGCGGCGCCGAAAAAAATCTTGAGTCGGCCGCGTTTCGCCTTCGCTGTCTCCCGTTCGACCTTGGCCAGCAATTCATCCGGGTCCGGGCGTTCTATCTGCATGAGGGGCTCACCACCTGTGCTGTAAAAATAGTTGCGGCTTCGACCTTACAGGCAGCGTCATCGTCTCGATCTTCCTGGTCAGCTCGTTGCGTCCGTATCCCAGCCGCTTGGCGGCCAGTTGGTGATTGCGACGCGTTGCGAGCAAAGCGGCTTCGATGACCACGGCCTCGCCCATGGCAATGTCATCTCAGGCAATGACCTCACAGTCGGTTGCCAGTTGCGCCGTCACCCAATTGCGCAGCGCCTGTTGATTCGCCGCTGCCTGGAGTTGTTGATCCGTCGCACAGGGGCCCCGGCGAAGCCCCCGCTCTTGGGCGAACAGTTCTAATTCCAACAAGGCTTTGGGAATGCCGGACATGATCAGGGCAATGCAAGGCCCCCTGGCTCGTGGGCTTTTGGCCATCCAGGGGCCGCGTATCCAGTGCCTTTGCCTTTGAATCGTCCAGAGTCACCGGACCGTTAAATGGCGCGCCGCTGGGGTCATGCGGCGCATGGAGCCGGACGATACCGCTCATTCCCTACTCTTCCTGGGCGTTCAAGGTCGACAGCTGATCTTCCAACGCGCGCAGACGTTCGTTCAGCTTCTCCAGTTCCTGCAGAATCCGTTCTTCACCCCGTTCGATACGCCCGGCATCGTCGCCGACCTGCCGAAGATTTTGGCCCAGCGTCTCAATGTTCCCCCCGATGAGCGCCACCGACAGCGTTGCCGTAAATAGTGAGAAGAGCACCAGCCCGAACAAAATCAAGCCGGCGGCCACCAGGCGTCCCAGAAACGAAACCGGCACCACGTCGCCAAACCCGACGTGGGTCATGGTGACCCAGGCGGACCAGATGCCGTCCAGCGGCGAGTGGACGTTGTCATCGATCACATACAGAATCACCCCGAACACGAGCGCGACAAGCAGCGCAATGACAACGAGATGGCCCAGGCTCTTCTGACGGGCCAGCGTTTTGAAAAGGTCGCTAAACCAGGACAGCGCTTCAACGCATAAAGAGGAAAATGGCATGGGTCGGAGTCTTCTTGTGACTGTTCAGTAATGGTATTTTTCAGGGGCTCGGCCGGAAGAACGGCTGATCCCATTCGTCTAACGGCTTTTCGGCTGCTCAAGGGCGTCTAGCGCCAGATTGAGTTGCAGCACGTTGACGCGCGGTTCGCCGAGAACCAGCCACTGCCGGCCTTTCGTGTGGGCGGCAATTAGATCCTGGATCTGTTTCTTGTCCAGATGCCGCGCTTTCGCGACACGACTGATTTGATAGGCCGCCGCCGCGGGGCTGATGTGCGGGTCCAGACCGCTGCCGGAGGCCGTCACCAGATCCACCGGCACCGGCGCCGTGTTTCCAGGGTCTGCCTCCTGCAACGCCTGAATGCGGGCTTTGACGGCATCGCTGAGGGCCGGGTTGTTCGGCCCCAGATTGGAACCGCTGGAAGCTCCGCCGTTGTAGGGATAGGGGGCGGTGGCCGAAGGCCGGCCCCAGAAATGTTTGGGATTGCTAAAGGGTTGGCCGATCAGTTCCGATCCGACTGGGTTGCCGTTCTCATCCGAAATCAGGCTACCATTGGCCTGATGGGAGAACAGAAGCTGAGCCAGGGCGGTCACGGTGCCTGGATAGATGATGCCGGTGATGACCGTCAGGATGGCGAACAACACAATCGCCGGTTTGAGATGCGAAATCATAGGGTGCTCCAAAAGTAACGGTGGGCCTTAACAGCGCGCACAACCTCGACAGTGATGGATGTTCCGCCTTTCATACCAACCCCAGCGCGACCAACACCTGGTCAATGATCTTGATGCCGATGAAGGGCACGATCAGACCGCCCAGTCCGTAAATCAGCAAATTGTTTTGCAGCAATGTGGCCGCACCAACCGGTTTGTACTTGATGCCTTTCAAGGCCAAGGGAATCAGCGCGATGATGATCAGCGCGTTGAATATCACCGCCGACAGGATGGCGCTGCTCGGGGTCGCCAGATGCATCACGTTCAATACGTTCAACGCCGGGTAGGTGCTGGCGAACGCCGCGGGGATGATGGCGAAGTACTTTGCAACATCGTTGGCGATGCTGAAGGTGGTCAGCGCACCTCGAGTCATCAGCATCTGCTTGCCGGTTTCGACGATCTCGATCAGCTTGGTGGGGTTGGAATCCAGATCCACCATGTTGCCGGCTTCCTTGGCCGCCTGGGTACCGCTGTTCATCGCCACCGCCACGTCCGCCTGGGCAAGGGCCGGAGCGTCGTTGGTACCATCGCCGGTCATGGCGACCAGACGTCCGTCCGCCTGATGCTGGCGAATCAGCTTGAGCTTGGCTTCCGGCGTGGCTTCGGCGAGAAAGTCGTCGACCCCCGCTTCCGCGGCGATGGCGGCCGCGGTGAGGCGGTTGTCGCCCGTGATCATGATGGTCTTGATGCCCATCTGCCGCAGTTCGATGAACCGCTCCTTGATGCCGCCCTTGACGATGTCCTTGAGCTCGATCACGCCCAGAGTTTTGGGACCGTCGGCCACCACCAGCGGCGTGCTGCCGCGGCGGGCGACGTCATCGACCAGCACCTGAACATCTTTTGGGAACTTGCCATCCTGATCCTCCACGTAGGCGCGAATAGCGTCCGCTGCACCCTTGCGGATCTGTCTGCCCTGCAGATTGACGCCGCTCATGCGGGTTTGGGCGCTGAAGTGCACGAAGGTAGCTCCCAACGACTGGATGTCTCTCTCGCGGATGCCGAATTTGTTTTTCGCCAAAATGACGATACTGCGGCCTTCCGGCGTCTCGTCGGCCAGCGAGGCCAGTTGCGCGGCGTCAGCCAGATCCTGCTGTAGGATGCCGGCGACCGGCAGAAAGGCCGATGCCTGGCGATTGCCCAGGGTGATGGTGCCGGTCTTGTCCAGCAGCAAGACGTCCACGTCACCGGCTGCTTCGACGGCCCGGCCAGAAGTGGCGATCACGTTCTTCTGCATCATGCGGCCGATGCCCGCCACGCCGATGGCCGACAGCAGTCCTCCGATGGTGGTGGGAATCAGGCAGACCAAAAGAGCCACAAGAACGGTGATCGTGATCGGTTGACCTGCCTTCGCTACTTCCACACTGTACAGTGAAAAAGGCAACAAGGTCGCGGTGGTCTTGAGGAAGACCAGTGTGAACGCGACCAGCAGGATGGTCAGTGCGATCTCGTTGGGAGTCTTCTGCCGCTTGGCGCTCTCCACCATGGCGATCATGCGGTCCAGGAAGGTCTCGCCGGGATTGACCGTAATCCGCACGACAAGCCAGTCAGACAGCACCCGGGTGCCGCCGGTGACGGAGCTGAAGTCGCCTCCGGACTCGCGGATTACGGGCGCCGATTCGCCGGTGATGGCGCTCTCGTCCACCGATGCGACGCCTTCGATCACCTCGCCGTCGCCCGGCACGAAATCGCCCGCCTCGATCAATACCACATCCCCGCGACGCAAGGCGGAGCCGGCAACCTTCGAATAATTGGAGCCGTAGCGCGGATCGTCCAGTTTCTTGGCGGCGATATCGCGCTTCGCGCTGCGCAGGAAGGCAGCCTGGGCCTTGCTGCGCCCCTCGGCGACCGCCTCGGCGAAATTGGCGAACAGCACCGTAAACCATAGCCAAAGGGTGATAGCCAGTATGAATCCGGCCGGCGCTTCCCCTTGCCCCATCACCGCCTGAACCCACAGCACGGTGGTCAGCAAGCTGCCCACGTACACCACGAACATCACCGGATTCTTCCACTGCTGAGAGGGAGTCAGCTTGCGGAAGGATTCGATCAACGCTTCCCAGACGATGACCGGATCGAATAACGAGGTGCTCCTGGCATTCCTGTGATGCGAGAGGGAGTCATCGGCAGCCGATGACTGGGGGCTATGCGGTTCCCCATGACGGTCGTGATCGACGGTCACGCGTGCGACGTTTTGTTTGCTCATGTATCGCTCCAGTAACTTAAATCGATTGCGCCGCGATCATCTGGACCTGTTCGGCCACGGGACCCAGGGCCAACACCGGGAAGAACGCGAGTGCGCCCACGATGATCACCGTCCCGATGAGTAGCACGACGAACAGGGGCGTATGGGTCGGCAGGGTGCCGGGTCCTGCTGGAATCACCTTTTTGGACGCCAAAGAACCCGCGATCGCCAGCACCGGCACGGCCAGCCAGAAGCGGGAGAACAACATGGCGAAACCGAGCGCCGTGTTGTAGAAAGGTGTGTTCGCCGATAGTCCCGCGAAGGCGCTGCCATTGTTGTTGCCGGCCGACGAGAACGCGTAAAGCACTTCGCTGAAACCATGGGCGCCCGGGTTGAAGACCGATGCCTTACCGGCATCCACCATCACGGCGAGTGCGGTGCCCACCAGCACGATCAACGGCGGGATGAGGATGGCGATGGCCGACATCTTCATTTCAAACGCTTCGATCTTCTTGCCCAGGTATTCCGGCGTCCGTCCGATCATCAGGCCTGCCACGAACACCGCCACCAGCGCAAACACGATCATGCCGTACAGGCCGGAACCCACGCCGCCGTAAATCACTTCGCCCAACTGCATGAGCCACATGGGAATCATGCCGCCGATGGGCGTGAAGGAGTCGTGCATGGCGTTGACCGACCCGTTGGAGGCGGCAGTGGTGGCAACCGCCCACAGCGCCGAGTTGACGATGCCGAAGCGGGCCTCCTTGCCTTCCATGTTGCCGCCAGCCTGCTGGCTCGAGGCGGCCTGATCGACGCTCAAGGCCTGCAGGGCCGGGTTGCCCTCCTGCTCCAGAGGCACGGCGATGAAAACCAGGGTTACGAAAACAAGGGTCATGGCAGCCAGGATCGCCCAGCCCTGACGGGTATCGCCCACCATCCTGCCGAACGTGTAGCAGAGGGCCGCCGGAATCAGGAGAATCGACAGCATCTCAAGAAAGTTCGACAGCGGCGTCGGGTTCTCCAGCGGATGCGCCGAGTTCACGTTGAAAAAACCGCCGCCATTGGTGCCCAACTGCTTGATGGCGATCTGGGAGGCCGCCGGTCCGACGGCGATCGTCTGCTCTTTCGCAACCACCTTCTCGGTGATCAAGGCGCCGCTCTCATCCTTCAATGGCTGGCCATCGTCGCCCAGCTTGGGTTGCTCATAGGTCACGGACTCATTCAGAGAGACCGTCTGATAAGCGCCGAACGTCTGCACCACGCCCTGGCTGACCAGGACGATGGCTAGGATCACTGACAGGGGCAGGAGAATGTGCAACGTACTGCGAGTCAGATCCACCCAGAAATTACCGATGCTATCTGCATTGCGGCGTACGAAACCCCGGATCAATGCCACCAGGACGGCCATGCCGGTCGCCGCCGAAACGAAGTTCTGCACCGTCAGGCCGAGCATCTGGGTCAGATAACTCATCGTGGTTTCGCCGCCATACCCCTGCCAATTGGTGTTGGTCGCGAAGCTGGTTGCGGTGTTGAACGACGAATCCGGAGTCACACCTGGCAGTGCCTGGGGATTGAGCGGCAACGCACCTTGAAAACGCTGCAGCATATAAACCATCAAGGCACCCACCAAATTGAACAAGAGCAGCGCGATGGCATAGTGCGTCCAGCGCATCTCCTGCCTAGGGTTGACGCCGCTCAAGCGATAAATCAGCCCTTCGACGGGGGCCAGCCATCGGTTCACGACCGACTCGCCCTGATAGACGCGCGCCATGTAACCGCCCAGCGGTTTGGCCAGCATTAGCAAGGTGATGACGTAGATGGCAATCTGCAACAAGCTGTTACCGGTCATCAGAATTTCTCCGGATAAAATAGCGCGATAACCAGGTAAACAAAAATACCCAGCGCAATCACAGTACTGAGGACATAAATCCAGCTCATGGCTTTTCCCTCAACTTCTCACAGCCATAGACAAGCGCGGCTGTGATCGAAAAAAACAAAACCATCAGGACGAGATACCCGAGATCCATTGTTATGCCTCTTTGAATGAATCACACGAATGAATGCTTTGGACAGGCGGCTGCATATATTTGGCAGCGCCGATACGAGCGAAAATTCGCTCCGACAGGTATCACTCTAAATCGGGTCGGGGGAAAAATGTCGTAAGAATTGAGGGGAGTGCGGTAAAAAAGTGGTAAAAATTTAGAACAGACCAACAATTTCGACGCAGCCACCGCTGCCGTTAACAGGCTTGACTTGAATGACTTAGCAGGACGTTGAACTTCGAAACGATGCCTTCGGCTTTGGACCATTCCGTGAGTTCGATTTTGAGCTCCAGAGCCCCTTTGGACCCTGAATTTCTGGTTTTCGCCGGTTTATACCCCTTCTTTCGGGGTTTTGTCCGCCCATCCGGCGGATGATGGGCAGATCTCCGCCTAGGCGGTCGACCAGCGCCAGCCGAACAGGCTGCCCATCCGCGTCAGTTTATAGGCGGCGAAGGTGAAAATCGTCTGCGCCTTCACCTTGGGCAGGCCGCGGAAGCGAGTCTTGCGCAAACCGCCCACGGTCTTCGACCAACCAAACACTTCCTCCACGCGCTTGCGAATCTTCAGACTGGTTCTGTAGCCAGGATGCCCCGTGGTGCGGCCATCGATCGCCGAGCCCTTGGCTTTCTGCGCCACATGCGGCGTCACCCCCTGCAACCGCAGGGCCGCCACGAATTCCGCGACGTCATAACCCTTGTCCGCGCCCACCGTCGCTCCCGACTTGCTCACCGTTCGCGCGATCATCCGCTTGGCCGCCTCCCGCTCCGCCGTGCCACTCGCCACCGTGGCTTCGGCATCCACCACCAGTCCGTGACGGTTCTCCATCAGGGCGTGCCCCAGATAACACAGCCGGGACTTGTCACCCGCGCTCTTCTTGTACAGGCGCGCATCCGGGTCCGTGGTGGAGGCATGGGTGTCGTTGCCGCGCGTCTCGCCTTTGAAATCGACACTCGGGTTGCGTCCCCCATCAGTTGGCGGCGGGCTCGTCCCATCCTTCTTCTCGAAGCGCTTCATGGATGCCCGCGCCTCGATCAAGGTGCCGTCCACCGAAAAGTGCTCGTCGGACAGCAACTGTTGCCACTCCGCCAAGGCCAGCACCCGTTCAAAGAAGGACCGGGTGATCCGCTCGTTCAGCAAGCGCTCGCGGTTGGCACTGAAGGTCGAGTGATCCCACACCTCGCCATCCAAGGTCAGCCCGACAAACCAGCGATAGAGCAGGTTGTAATCGATCTGCTGGACCAACTGCCGCTCGGAACGGATCGAGAACAGTACCTGGATCAGGCTGGCCCGCAGCAGCCGTTCCGGCGGAATCGACACGCGCCCGGTCTTGGCGTACAGCGCAGCCAACTCCCCATCCATCGTTTTCAGCAGGATATCCACCACTGCGCGCAGGTTGCGCAAGGGATGGTCCTGCGGAATCCGGTCTTCCAGTGTCCGGTAGCTGAACAACTCGTGCTGGGTGATGTCTGCGCCGCGCATGGGGACCGAGTTCTTGCCCTACATGGATGAAGGAGTGATCTGGGTGCGGGCCAATTTTCCGGAGGGCACATCCCTGCAGCAGACCTCCCACTTCGGCCGGTGCCTGCGCGAGGTCGCCCTCGAATTTCCCGATATCGATTTTATCGCGGTGCAGACCGGCCGCAACGACAGCGGCACCGACCCCTATCCGCCCAGCCGCATCGAGATGATGGTGGGGCCCAAGCCCCGCGACAGTTGGACTCAGTTCCATCGCAAGCAGGCGTTGGTGAAAGCCCTGGGTGCGCGGTTCCGGGAAGAGTTTCCGACGACCCGGTTCAACTTCACCCAGCCCATTATCGACAGCGTGACCGAGGATACCAACGGCACCTCGGCGAACATGGCCATCGAATTCTCCGGCGCCGATTCCGATGTGCTGCTGAAGCTTGCCCGCCAAGCGGAAACGCTGCTAAAAAAGGTGCCCGGCGCGGTGGACGTGAACATCGAGCAGGAAGGACCGCAGCCGCAGCTGATCATCCTGCCAGACCGTTCCCTGTGTGCTCGCTACAACGTCCGCATCGAGGACGTGACTCGCCTCATCGACACGGCCATCGGCGGGGCACCCATCGGCACTCTGTTCGAGGGGGAACGCCGCTTCGACATCGTCACCCGTTTCGCTCCGGAGCATCTGGGTTCGCCTCAGGCTCTGGGCCGGTTGCCAGTCTACAACGCCGAAGGCGTGCCGATTCCCCTGGCTCAGGTCGCCCGTATCGACATCGTCGACGGCCAGACCATGATCGCCCGCGGCGACGGCCGACGCCGTCTCACGGTGCGCAGCGACATCGTCGGCCGCGATCAGGGCGGCTTCGTGGCCGACGCCCAGCGCTTGTTCGACCAGGACATTCAGGTTTCGCCCGGCTATCGCGCCACTTGGCTCGGCATGTTCGAGAACCTGAAGCGCGCCGGCGACCATTTCAAGCTGCTGGTCCCGGCCACCATTGCGGTCATCTTCGTCCTGCTGCTGGGCATGTTCGCCTCCCAACGCGCGGCCCTGATCCTGCTGCTGGCAATCCCCTTCGCCTTCGTCGGCGGCGCCATCGCTTTGTACTTGCGCGGCATGAACATCAACGTGTCCTCGGGGGTGGGCTTCGCCGCCGTGTTCGGCGTGTCGATCATGAACGGTGTCCTGATCGTACGTACCATCACCGATCTGCGTATTGCCGGCATGCCCCTGGATGAAGCCATCCGACAGGGTGCTGTGCGCTGTCTGCGACCGATTCTGATCGCCTCGCTTGTCGCCATTCTCGGCCTGGTGCCCGCGTCCCTGGCCACTGGACTGGGTTCGGACGTGCAGCGCCCGCTGGCCACCGTCATTGTTTGGGGGCTGTTCAGTGCCACGATCATGACTTTGGTGCTGGTTCCGGTTTTGTACCGGCTGTTCATTCCGCGTCTGCCAACGCCTACGCCCGGAGATGAACAGTTTGAATTGAGCGTGCAAGGCGATCGGACGCAATCCAACTGACTTGGACTCAAAAGAAACGAGCGCTCTACGAAGAACGTCCGATTACGTTGCGGCAGCCGTCATTGAGTCTTGGGTGAGCCAGGCGACAGCTTTGGGCACGTAGCGGAAACCCGCCTACCCCATCCGATGCCCGTTCAGCAGTGCCAAACGGTCATCCAGCACCAACGACACATTGGCACTCTTGGGCACGGTTCCAGGAGGTCACTTTGACTTCGGCACATGAAGAACCCCGTGTTTGAGACTGCTCCGATTGGTATCCGTGCGCACTGAAAAGTTCGGCCTAGGTTGAATCTTCTCCCTCGATGTTGTCGTCCAAATTTCTTGGAGTGTTCAGCCCACAGTATTGTAAAAACGGGCATGCTTCTTCGAAAGACCGAGGTTGCTCTCTCTTTTCTCGTAGATTGAATTGCGCCCGCTTGCCATAACGCTGTCCACCTATTGTCTTACGCAACAGTTTCTGTGCCGTATCCAAATGTTTGGGCAGGGTCGACATAAATCCGACAGGTACCCAAAGGCCATTGCTTCCTGCTATTGGAAGATGATAAAGCGCAATCATGAATGCTGTGGGGTACAGTAGAAGCTCAAGGCGGCCCGATTGCAGGAAGCCACCAGCTAACAGTGGTCGAAAATAGTGGAGCTCACGAAGTTGCGGAACACGAAACTGCTGTGTTGCCGAATTTTCCTGGTCTTGTTCAGCACACGCGAACAGATACAGGGAGTCGGAAGACTTCTCACTTTGAAGCTCGCTGGAAAACGCACTAACCGCCCCGGCGAATGCACCTCCACGCCCCCATAGCGGATAGTCTGGTGCCAACCATGCCATTGATGTGAGAAGCTTTCCGTGCCGTCGCCGGCCTTCGCGTCTGTCTTTGATACGGGCTATGATGCGCTCACGATTTTCCTGAAGATAAAGGTTTCCGAACACCGCATCCATCCCCCGCGGGTACTTCGTAGAGCGCATGATGTGTACTTCCTTAAGATAAGTGTGCAGATCGAACTTTTTACCTGTGAGGTACTGCTGCATCAGCTTAAGATCGAAAGTGTCGATAAATTCCTCCAGTCCAGGCAGTACGACCGACAACGTTCGTGGAATTGACAAGGTTACCTGTTCATTGACGAAGTGCACCAACTCAGGAGGCGCCACGCGCTCAAAAGCTTCGTCGATTCTTCTCTCGACTTGACCTTCCTGGTTTAACGCAAATGCAACTGGTACCGGGACGTAGTTGCGCCGTTTACTCTCAACATCCTCCACGGAGTAGACTCCAAAAGACTTCTCCCGGAAATCCTCCCGCATTGATGCAATCTCCGGATAGCGCTGCCGGTAAGCAGTTCGTGCGTGCTCAACACTTTGGCCAAGGACATCATCAGCAGTATCCAGCTTTAAGATGTTGTCAGATGGAATCTCAGCACTACTCGACCGAAGGGGTGTAAAGGAAATGAGGTCAAAAGTGACCGTATCTTTTTTAAGCTCCACTTTGCTGAATCGTGGAAGCTCGCCTCCAGCCTCCTCAAATCGCTCAATTGCATATCTGCTGAGTTGAATTTCGTCGTCGAAGACATCTAAGAGCCCCTGGCGAGACAGAGACTCAATAACTGCTAGAGCTTCGCCATCGGAAAAACCGAAATAGTCCCTGAATGCGGGCAAGGGAACCTGGCCACATATCCTCAAGAGCCGAAGAACAAACTCGGTGACAACCGGCAGCCGCTCTTCCAGAGCGATGTATGCTTCCACATGGAAAGTCTCGACCGGAAGTCCAAATGTGACTTGGTTGAAGTCGAATGAAATGTTCATCTAATTCCCTAGAAATTGATCTGCCGGCTGGATACTGGCACGCCCCTGAGAGGCCATCGCATCAATTTTTGTGAGTACAGTGCCAAGTGGTAGGGCCGAGTTCCGGCCCCTCCACATCTTGGCAGCGCCAACGATAAATAAGCGCTCCATTGCTCGAGACAGGGCGACATTGATGCGATTTGGACTTTTCAGGAAACCCGGAAGCAAGCGCCGGTTATTGCGAACAGTCGAGAGAATGACGATTCGGTTCTCTTTGCCCTGATAGCTGTCAACCGTATCGACCTTCACGAGTCGCCGTGCATTACCCAACCAGGTTGCCTCAGCTTTCATCTGATCGATGAGTTCACGCTGCTTTTCGTACATGCAGATGATACCGATAGGCAGTTCTTGGGGCAGGAGGTCTTCCTCCAGAAAGATCATAAATTCCTCAGATTCGACAATCTGTCGCAGCAGTTCCATGACAACTCGTGCTTCCGCCTGATTCCATTTGTTCTTGTCGTCCTCGGAACTCTGTTCTAGGCCACGGTCACCGAGCGACGAGGTATCAAGCCAATGAACCTGTTTTGATAAATGCTCAGGAAGGAGGTCATAGTACTCGGGCGGACCGCCTCGACCGGTTTCGAGTCTTCCTCCGTAAAAGCAATCCGAGACCACTTCACCGATGTCAGGGGCCATACGGTATTGACTAAGTAGTGTCGTGCCAACCTTTATGCCATAGTCCGAACCGAAAATGCGCTCGAAGTCGCTGCCAAACAGTGGTGATTCATTGCCAACGGAAAATCGTTGTTTAATGGATTTCTTGACCTCTTCCGCGAATGTCGGCGGGAGTTGAAGATGATCTCCCACCAGGAGGATACGATGCCCTGCCTGCATCGCAACGGCCAATTCGCTTGGTGCTGCTCGACCTGCCTCGTCAATGATGACCCAGTCAAAGATATTCTGAACCACGCCCGCTCCACGGTAGCCGATGCCAACGAGCGTCCCTGCAACCACCGTGCGTGATTTCCCCAGAAATTCAGCAAAGTTCGCGTCCGGTGAACCAAGAGCGCCCAACCACTCTTCAGATAAACGTAGCAATTTGCGAAGCCGTTGAATCGCGTCCTTCGACCGAACCTCATACTGCTCGACTAGCCGCTGCTGGATTGCTTCGACCACCTCACCGGGAGGCACCTCCTCGGAAAAATCGTACACATCACGCGCGATATCGAAAAAGGTTTCGGACAAAGCTCGGACACGGGCATCAAGTGATGCGACTGTTCGGTCGTCTTCCGTTCCAGTACGTTCTTGGAGCTTGCTAATCTTTTCGCTGAGCATTCCAAGTCTCAGATGGAGATCGACAAACTCCGACGCTAGGCCTTTGGGAAGGCCAAGTATTGAAGCTAACTCGACGATTCGTTCCTTTTGCTCGGCTTTGAAGCGCTCTCTGTAGCTCTGCTCAATGGACGAAGCATGCAGGTGTCGAATGGCATCAGAGGCGGCCGACTCGGCACCCAACCGGACCGCATTGAAGTCAATACCCTTGCTTCGGCATAACTCTAGACTCTTTTCGAGTGCGTTGTTTACCGCTTCGTGTGCCTGGCTGACTAGCAGAATTCGCCGGGCATGGTCCTTTGTCATCAGATAATGGACAAGGGCGGCGATAAATGAAGTTTTCCCTGTTCCAGGTGGCCCCTGTAACAAGCTGATAGGGCCATTCCCAAGGACGCGCCGGAATGCTTCCTTCTGGCTTGGATTAAGCTTTTTATCACCTTCGGAATAGATATCAAGCTCTGCGTCCGTAGGCATCGAGTAAGTAATTGGAAGCAACCGAGCAGCCTCGTCTCGCTCGAAGTACTTGATAAGATTAGGAATGACTGCCTTGTCCTCAAGAATCCGCTCCGCAGCAAACCGGCGCCGTGTGAATGAGCCCTTCTCACGGGTACTGACGAAACGTAACTTATTGCCGATTCGAAAGTTAGCCCTCAGATTTGGGTGGATAGCTAGCTCGGCTAGTTGTCCAAAGGTTGTATCTCTGAGGTTCAAGTGACCGCAGTCTTTCCAAACTCCCTCCGGGGTCTGGCTCTGGACGACAACTGTGTCGGATATCTCATAGTCAATGACGCCAAGGTCTGCATGATACGGGACCAATACTTGGCCATTGCGATATGGGCTATTCCGAACATCGCCAGCGACTGTCACGGTGACGAACGCCTCCTCTTCTGCGTCGAGCAACGCCTGCCAGAGTTCCGGAACTCGGACTTTTGGTTCACATGTAACCGTTTCGGCTTCGTCGTCTAGTGAATAAGCTTCAACCAGTTCTTCGTCTGGCATCGTTTGCACCGGGTCGCCTTCTGTGGCTTCGACCGGTAGTTTTCGCTTGATCCGTTCGTCTTGGAGAAGGAATAGAGCTAGGTCATTGACATCTACAGCCGAGCCATCAACGATGTTTACTCGCATTCGGATCGCTGCATCGCGCATCACTTGCGACCGCAGGAGCTGACTTTGCGGCACGCTTGATACCTTGAGGGACTCAGCCGCTTCCTCAGTCAGCTTCCATACAAACGATATTTGGCGACCAATGCCCGTGATCCAGAAGCGCATTGCCCACGCGGCCTTTCTGTCTTGCTGAGCGGAGACATGGAACACACCGTTGTCGTTACGCAGCTGGCAGGCGGGAACCCCGTAGTAGGCCAAATTCTTGACTACCACAGTGAACTCAGGAATATCTTTTCCCTCCGTCTCGCCCTCAGTCTTCAAGGATTTAGCCAATGGGTCAAGTGTCGAGAGAGTCTGCGTTGACAGTAGATTGGCAAGCTCCTCGTACACACGTGGAATCGGGTATCCGCCTTGTTCAGGTTTCTCACGAGTCGAACCGACAACTTCCGTTAGCACAGCAGCTAGGCTGAATCTGTCCCGTTCAAACGCGGTGAGGGATTTATAGTTATCTGGAAGATATGCAGTGGTGTAAAGGTCGTCTGCGTTTACACGGAAGTCGAGCGCGTCAATGAGGACAGCTGAGCCATCAGCCTTAACAACGATGTTCTGCGGGTGTATGTCGCCGTGCGGAAGTTCGATAGCGTGTAATCGCTGAAGGGTATCCGTCAGAGACTGCGCGAGGCCTATGCGTTGCTCGAATGAGGGATTACGAGCCAACCACACTGACAACGTTAGGCCTTCGACCCAATCTAGAACGACCAGAAGACTGCGTCTCGAAAGACCGAAGTCGACTACCTTAGGAAGACCGGGAATGCCACAACCCTTGATCGTTCTGGCACGTTCTAAGAACGACAACAATCGAAGCGTCCAATCTGGCCTTTTGTTATCCGGCTCGACACCGTACCAGACCTTGACGAGCCTCGATGTGTCGTTCTCATCGGAGCGAAAACAGGAATGCTCCTCCGTATCGACGAACTTTTCTGTTTCGTCGTAATCACGTTCTTTTGTTGTCGCCTTGAATGCCTCAAAAGTGGCAATATCGATAATGTCAGGATCTCTTTTACCTATGACGGCATTCAGCGCCTCAAGCATCTCTCTGGCATCTTGAAACCGTGAGGCAGCATCGCGGCTTAGCGCTCGCTCAAGGAGTTTGTCGGCTGCACCGTCATAAGGATCATCTGCACGGGGTGCCCATTCATAAATGCCAGATACTTTTGGTGGCTTTTCGCCGAAGAGTATCAGGTACGCCAATACACCCAGCATAAATACGTCGCGACGATAGGGGGTTACCCCTTTGTTATCTGTTCCATCTTCCGGGAGTGACGATTGTTCGACCTTGACCTTGTCGCGGAAAGAGCCAACAGTTTTCAGCTCTGGGTAATAGGCCGACGGGAAACCAGATATCATCACCTTTGGGCGGTCGATCCATAAGCTGTGATCTCCGACATCCCGATGGGCGACGCGGAGGTCGTGCAAATCTGCAAACCTACTAAGTAATGCTTTTACCAGAGTTATTCGGTCCTCTGAGGAGAGCTTCGGAAGCGCGCTGTGGGTGAACTCTGCGAGTCGGGTGACGTTTTTAGGTAGGAAGAATAGCTCTGAGAAATCAAGGGTTACATCATATGGTCCTTTTCTGGTGACCGGACGGAGGAGGCTGAGTGATAGTTCATCATTGCGGTCAGCCACGTATTCGAATACTCGCTGCTCCCGCAGACCAATGAAGGAACGGTCCTTCTCACCGATAAGTTCAAGTCCCAATGCTGAAAAGTCCCATTGTCGCAGCAGCGCCAGTGTTGTTGGGTCGTCTTTTGCATATGCCTTGAACTCACTGTATAGCTTCTTCGGGTGCTCGAATATCGCATTCGTTTCCGGCCGGAACCCGTCTATGAAGTACTCCTTTGGCTTAAAGACTTGGCCTTCGAAGAATTCATCGTAATCCTTAAGGCAGATTAATGGATTGAACTTCGGTTTTCCCTTGAAGTAATTCTTGTAACAATCATGGAATCGCCACGTGAGGAACTCCGACATATCCAGCACCGAGCGCTTCTCGTCGTCGGTCAACCTCATTTCATCAACAGCCCCGTGCATCACCACATAAGCCATGATGAAAGGAGTACGCTCCGCCCCAAGCTTCTGTTTCATCAGACTCGCAAGTTTTTTTGCGTTCAGATTGGCCTTTAGGACGGGTGAGGTGTCATTCTTCCCATCGTTGCGATACCACGTTTGACCGTCTGACTCGACAAGCTTGCAGTACCAGTTCTTAAGTTCGATTACCACAATATTTGTATGTGTAACCAGTACCAAATCAAAGTCATCATCACCAGCACCGCTCCCTCTACGGGCGATAGAGAAAGATGCATAACCTCGCCACCCATTACTGAATGGAGTGCTACTTAGTTCATTCTGAATCTGTTTGTGAGCCGTGACTTCAGCCGGTGGGACACCCGTTTTTTTTAAGAGTTTGATATCCATCTATTATATTCAGAGGTTAATGCCCTTGTAATGAATCCGCTCCACCAAATCTGGTTCTGGTAAATGGCTCGCATAAAGTTCTTTGACCGTTTACCTCATAAACTTCGTACGGTTACGAAGTCGCATTTGTCACAAGCGTATTTATGGCGAGGCACTTATTTCCGTCCAAAGCGGCTACGAACTGTTCCAAGTATAGCCACGTATGTATCGACAACTTCAATCGGTGATAGTGAATACTGGGGCTGGATGAAGATGAAGTAGTAACGGCCGATGCTGGTGTGCGGCCTCCGTCGAGCGGCATTCCACAAAGCGGTTGCTGGAGTGGAACTGAGATCGAGGGTCGGATGGCAAGTTTGGCCGATGGGTCGGCGCCGAAGTTGAGGTCAGGGACGACAGCAATGCAGACGTCAGCGGCCATCCCGGTGCGAAATGGCTGTTTTACCCAGGCAGCTGACGTTCGATTCTCATCCGGGGTCGCCATATCCTCGGCCAAAGCAGACTTTGGAACTCTGGCAAAAAAACAGGCCGCAATTTGCCGGTTAACTGCCGTATAGCCGTAGGTGAACGATGACATTGCATGCCATGAGCAACCTCCTGGGGTCATGTTGCGGCTCTTACTTGCTTACAAGAATGGATTCTGAACTCTCGCTGAGACTCCATTGGCGCATATTCTTGCCGGAGACACACCACACTGCCAAACCGGCAGCGCCACGTGCACGCCCGACGATCATCATCAGCAGCGAATCGCTATTCAGCTGCGAACTGGAGATCAAGCGGTCCATGGCGTCGTCATCCAGGTCCGAGGCGCTCGGGTGGTCTTCTGCGTGGGTGTGCCATTCACCCAGGTACAGCAACCCCTTACCGTGGCGGTCATCGATGGCGCGCTGGGCAGCTGCCGGGTTGGAGCGATAGCGGTATCTGGATCGCTCGTCGCCAGCGTAAGGGCCGGACGCTTCGATCACACAAACTTGCGCCGCGTTGATCGTGCCAAACAACTGGCCACCGGCTTCAGTAGCCCAGGGTGTCGACTGGCGGTGCCGACCCAAATGCTGCAATGCCGGTCGGGTGATCAACAGCGCCTGATGGACATCGTCGAGGTGACCAAGGACCGAATACCTCGGCATCGACTTTGCCAACGAACAGATCATGGCCAGACAAACTCGCGCATCATCAGCCGGTCGGTGAAGGTATCCCGCAGGATGCCTCCATTGGCTTCAACGACGGCAGGGTCACCCATCCACACACGACGACACGAGGCTGGCACCTTGGCCAGCAGCATGTCGAGCGCCAACCCGGCTGCCATGCCGACAGTAGGATGCAAATCGATCACGCCATGCGGCTGAAAGGTGTTGCCGCATCCGGCCTCGATGATAAGTGCCCCGGCTTCATCGGGCCAATCCGTCAAACGAAAACTTGGTCGTTCTTCACCGTCGAAACCCGCCATGATTGACGCGTTGCCGTAGAGCAAGACCGCATGACCGGCGGCTGCGTAAGCCTCGGCCCACGTGCTGAGGTGTGCTGGCGGGCGCGTCAGGCCCCGCCGCCAATGGTCCAGAGCCGCTTCGCCATCGAAGTCGATGCCAGCCGAGATGATCAGATCGGCGCTGGCTAACTGATCGAGTTCCTTGGGGGCGAGCCACTCGAAGCGGCGCTGATATGCATGGTCAAACGTCAGGTGGGGAAACTCACGCCGCAGGTGTTCTTGCAGCCTGGATGCCTTGTTGAAGCCGACGTGGAACATGCCCAGCGGATGCCGAGAAACGTTGGCCGTGGTCAGACTGTCGGCGTCGACGAGGATCTGTTCGCCGACGCCGGCTTGTGCGAGTAGACACGCCAAAGCCGCACCAATCGCGCCGCAGCCGATGACGGCCACCTTGCGGTTCTTAACCGACGCATAGCTCGTAGCGTGATCTCGACCATGAACCCATGCTCCGTCGACACGTGCGACCTTGCAACGTTTGACAGGCCGCTTTGCATAGGAGTTGACGATGCGTTCCGGCGGCACCTTCGAGATGTTCCGAAACCCTCGCATCACTTCACGACGCTCAGCGGCTTGTAGCACCACCGCTGCGAATGCGGTGCCGGTCTTGGTGTCGACCTCGAACAGGAACGGTGACTGCAACCCAGGCTCCAGGCACTTGCGGACCATGTCCGGCGGCAGCAACTTGGTGATCTCGTCGCCAGTTTCCGGAAACTCGCGCGGCGTCCACGGATGCGACAGACGGAAAAGCCACGTCGGGTAGATCTGCTTGTCACCAGGATTGGCGCCTGTGTTGCGAAGCCAGCGCTTGAGCGCCTCCTTGTCGTCGGCTATCACGTGGCGATTGGACCGCGCGTCAAAGAAGTACGCCACTTCGCGTGTCACCCCGCCGGGCGTGACAAGGCTCCACACTCGAGCTTGGTCGGAACTGTTCGTAGCCCGATGCGCCCAATAAGCTGCGAACTCCCTCTCGAACTCTTGGCATCGCTTCGTCTCAGGAAAGTTGAGCAGTTCCTCTGCATCGTTTAGGTGCGTCACAACCCGATCCGCGATCGGTGCGGCGCTCTTGCTGGACCGCAAGCACAACAAACCGGCCTGTTCTACGTGCGGCCAACTGTAGTCGCTGCCCGCCGCGGGCGCGAAGACCCGAGGCTGCGAGTTCGGAAACGCGACGTCGATCGCCAACACAAGGTGGTCGACCTCTTGCAGTTCGAGCGATCCAGCGGGGATGTCCACCCGCCAACCCGCCACTAAACCTTTGTGGGTCTTGTTCAGTTGGTCCATGCCCAACCGCTGCCACTGCCCCGGGCGGTATCGCTCGAGGCCGGCTTCGATCTCACCTGCGATCTGGTCGCGCTCTGCGTCGGTCCTCAGCCGAACCTCCCGCCACCATCATTGCGCCGAGCTGTCTCAACCGACGTGACCTTCATGGCGGAACCTTTGCCACCACCGTCATCGCCGTTGTTGTCTGGTTGCCTACTGAAGAAGTCAGTGTCGAATACCTCATCCCACGCTTCGCGCACCTGCTTGCGCGTGCAATCTGAGTTGTCCAGCACCTCGAGCGTCTTGAGCGCACTGCTCAAGCAATCGTGGAAGAACGTGACGGCATCGTCGCCAGTCGGCGCGAGCTTGGTGTCGAGCACCGGGTGGTCGATTTCGGTGGATTTCTGGAGCTTCTTTTCGATGGCGTTCCACGTTTCGCGCAACGCCTTGTCGTCCCGATCCGCGCTGTAATGGAAGTGGTCGACAACAAGTTTGGTGATGCAGATCCCGCTGGTCGTCTTGTTCTTCCAGCCCGCGCGGCGCGCAAACTTCTTGGTCAACTTGGTGATGCGCCGCATCTGGCTACCGTCCGATTCGCCGGCGTTCAGTTCACCCACCAAGCCGTTGAACCAGCGGGTCACGGCCCGGGCGTCGGAACGCGTCCAGTCATCACCGCTTGCCAGTTCGTAATGCTCCACCGGCTCGTCGTTCTCATCTTTGGTGGTGACGATGCGGTAAACCGGGATGTCGATGTGGTAGCCCGCGGCGTAGACCTGCCGAACGCAGTTGCGCTTCACGGTGGCCTCCTGCTTGAGTCGACCGTCCCACACTAGGGCATCGCAAACGCGCTGGCGAGCAGCCAGCGGTGTCAGCGCGACGCCAGCGTCATCCTTGAGGTCATCCGAAGCGAAGTATGCCCCGTCGTCGATGTCGTAGTCGTTGTCATCGTCCTGGACCATTGTGCGCATCTGGTACGACCCCTGCGATTGAACTTCCTTAGGCTGAGGTTTTTTGGCCTCATTCAGACCGTTCTCCAAGCGAGTGCGCCCGGCGTCACGCCGCGTACGCATCTCGCCCTGCTGCTTGTTCGAGAGCGTGACCTGGTCCCGGTGGAATCCCCTCATCTCGCTGTGGCAGTCGATATCAGCCATTTGTCTCCCTCGTTGCTTGGGCGGTGGTTTGAAGCCTGGCTTCGGCCAGGGCGGAACGGAAGGCTTCCAGTTCCTTCGCGCGCGATGCCCACGCGAAGTCGACATCGGAGATGGCCTGACGTGCGAGCGCATTGAGCACCTTTTGGCGCGCGTCATCCATGTTTTTCAGGTAGTCGCGCAGTTCGTTCGATGGGCACTGCGCAGGCAGGCGAAACGCGAAGCTTCCGTCGCCCCGCATCTCAGCCATCTTGGATGTGAGGTAGTCGTACCCAACGGCCTGGGCGTTCAGGCTGGCTGCGATGGCGCGAAGCCCGAAGCCCCATCCACTAGCTCCGCGATGGAGAGAACTGTTGCTGACCTCTTCGCCCCCTTGCGACGGCAAGGTGCCGAGCATGAACAAGTGGATCGGGCGCTGTTCACAGCGGTCGTTCAAGATCTCGATCGCCTCCATCATGCCGATGAGGCCGGGGTTGTTGGCCCAGAGTCCGCCATCCACATAGGTTGCCTTGGCGCCCTGGCCGCCAGGCTCGTCTAGCCTAGCCATCGACCGCAGGATCGGAGCTGCACTGGTGGCCATGCAGATGTCGACCAGGGATCGGCCGTTGTCCCGTCCGTTCAGTCGCTTGAGGTGCTGCGTCTTGAAGACCACGGCCGCATGGCGATTGATGTCCAGCGTCGGCACGGCCAGCGCAATTCCGCGCTCGTCGTACACCGACTTGACCGTCTTGTCGCCCAGGGTGCTTTCAAGCGTGCTTCGAAGCGCCGCATCTCCCTTGCGTAGACCTACGCCGAGCCCCTTCACCAGCATGCCAACCACCGGTAGCGGCCTTGCCCACTGCATCGGGAAGATCTTGCTGCCGGCCTCGGAGTAGAGGTTCTGGATGTCGAGCAGCGGCACACCGGCTACCAAGCCGCACGCGACTATCCCGCCCGTGCTGGTGCCGACGATCAGGTCAAACGCAGTCCCAACGTCGATTGGTTGCTCAAGCTTCTGGCTGTTTTGAACCCGCTCTCCGTAGGTGGCTAGGTACGCCGCCTGGTACGCGCCGCGCATACCACCTCCGTCCAGGCACAGTACCCGAAAAGGCTTCGTCTCTCTCAAGTTCGCCCCCAATTACGTGGCTATCTCTTTAAGACATGGAGGATACAATGTCAGTTATCAAGAAGGACGGCGTAAGACAAAGCCAAAAAAGAGGTAAGCATGAGTGTCTGATCTAATTGTTTTGGCAACTCTTGGGTCAGAAGCTGCCATTTAAGTTAAACGTATCGACCGACCGACATGACGATCAAGGAGGGCGCGCGAGCGACAGCTACCGGAGCGGAACAGTCGCTCCACTGGCCACCCTGACGGTGGCGCCAAGGGCAGGAATTGGCTGGAACCTGCCATCAGGTGATCTTTGAGCTGGCTGACAGCAAGGGGTACTCTAACAGTCGTGAGGGCCGTCCATCCCTGGACGAAGAGTAGTGGGTTAGGCTTTCGAGGACGGCTGAGCCGGACAACGAAGCGGGCGGGTAACGCCCGAATAAATGGGCCTCGATCCTATAGGCCGGCCACTGCAGGTGCCGTATCGAGGTTTGCCTTCGGCTCGTCTTTCGGAGCAGGCATCACCTGGGCGAGACTGCCCCTGGCCGACAGATTCCGGATCAGCGGCACCGATCCTGGCACCATCGCGATGCTCCCGCGTGCGGAGAGATTCTTGGTCGTGGGCATCTTTGTGTCCTGAGCAGCGATGTGGGCTCCGGATTTCCCTTGTGCCTGGGCGGCTCCCAACGGGGCTAGCATGACGAAAGCAACGACAAGCGAGGCTATAGCGAAACGGCCATGACGAGTTTCCATGAATCTCTCCTTCCGGTGTTTGTGATTCGATATCTTGTTCCCGAGGCGACGCGCTGACCGAATTCATCAGGATCGCATCGGGGTTGGGTATAGTCTCGCCGATGGGTAACTGGGATTCCGTATCCTATTCACCGCCAGACTTGTGAAGTATTCACGCTTTGCCCGATGACATCGGACGAAGGGGCTGTTCAGGGTAGACAAGCGCTCCAGGTCGAACCGGGAATTCTGCGGACCCGCGCTGTGAACTGCATCACCGATGGTTCCGCTTGAAGCCACTAGCCTTATAACCGTCTCCAGTGCAAATCCACACCCCCACGCAAAGCACGGAGACCTGAAGGCACCCTGGCCAGTTGAAGGCAATGGGACAGAATTTCCGGTGAATTCGCCGGGCTGATCCCGGTCACGACATTGGGTTGGTTCTGGGGGGAGGGTTCTCAAGAGCCCTGATGCGAACCGCCCCGTGACCTTCGATGTAGACGCGTTCGATTGGCCAGGCTGAGTCGGGTCCAAATTGCAGGTTTCGCCATCTGGGCGAAGCCAGTAGCGCTGAGACCCCGCTCGGACCCGTGATACAACGTATCCGTTTTGGGGTCGGTCCGAGCGGGCAAAGGGATCTAGACTGTTTATGTGGCAGGGTCACCTCCTCCTTCCCTGTCACTTGCTTGCGCGGCTGGCCTACGATCCCAAGACAGCGCTCCGCTGGCCGCGCCTTTTTTCCTGCGACTTCGCTCAATCATCGTCGTGGTGATGGTGGTGATGACCGTAGCCACCCCAACCGCCGCGGTGGCCATAGCCGTTGCCATACCCATCATAGGGCCGGCCGTAAGCATGTCCCCAGCCATGGCCGTAACCGTATCCGCCGTAACGGGGATAGACGGCACAGCCGGACAGCAGCAGGAGCATCGCGAGCAAACAGACCAGCCACTTCGAGCGGGCTGAGGTATTCATGGTGGTTGCACGCCTGTTAACCAGGTCGTGTCTCGTGGTGAATGAAGGCGGGAACTCAGGTTCCACGCCTCCTTTCTATCACCGCCGAGATGAACGCCGGCTGAATCCAAAACCCTTCTGGTTTTCGCCGTGGTGCATCGACTCGGCTTGCGCGAGAATCAGGCATTCTGGGGCGCTGATATTTCCTGTTGCCGATCCTACAGCAGCGACGGAATCCTCAGGGCCCACCGTGAAAGTCCAGGAGTCACGTATGTGCACCAACTTCATTCCCGCCTCCCGGCCGGATTTCCGTTCCGCGTTGAATCTGCCCGAGCCGACCTTCGACTATCCGCGGGAAACCTATGTGTCGTATCGGGCGCCCATTGTCATCGTGGCGCCGGACACCGAGGCCATGGAATTGCGAGAAGCCCAGTTCGGCCTGGTACCGTTCTGGTCGAAAGACACCAAGATTTCACGGCACACTTATAACGCCCGTTCCGAAACGGTGGCGGTCAAACCCAGCTACCGCGATCCCTGGAAGAAACGCCGGTATGCGCTGGTACCCATGCAGGGCTTCTTCGAGCCGGACTATGCCACCGGCAAGGCCATTCGCTGGCGCATTGAGCGCCAGGACCAGGGCGTGTTTACCGTGGCCGCCATTTGGGACTATTGGCGCACTCCTGACGGCGTCGGGCTTACCAGCTTCTCCATGCTCACCATCAATGCCGACGGCCATCCGGTGATGGGACGCTTCCATGCGCCAGGGGACGAAAAGCGCTCCCTGGTCATCGTTCCACAGGCACTGCGCACCGAGTGGCTGCATGCCACGCCCCAGGAGGCCGGGGAACTGCTGCTGCCCCTGCCCGCCGATGAATTCACTGCCCGACCCGATCCCAGGCCAGCCAGTGCAAGCCGCAAACGCGGGACGAGCAGAACCGAAGTAGCAACCGGTGACAAGTAGCCTTGATCACAGCCACGTCGAAGGACCGTGACTGATCACGTAACGCTGAACCTCAACCGACCATGGACCGGACCGAGCGCTTTTACCGCATCGAACAGTTGCTGCACGAACATCGCGTGGTTCCGGTCGCACGCTTTCTCGAAGCACTGAATGTCTCCATCGCCACCTTCAAGCGGGATCTGGAGTATCTGCGCGACCGACTGGGCGCGCCCATCGTCTGGGACCGGCAGGCGCGAGCCTATCGCTTTCAGGGACAGACGGAAGGAACAACACTGCCCGCGCACGAACTGCCCGGTCTTTGGTTCAACGCCTCGGAAATCCATGCCCTGCTGACCATGCGCCAGTTACTGGCGCAGATCCAGCCAGGACTGCTGGATGCCCACATCCAACCGTTGTTGACCCGCTTGAACACGCTTTTGGCGTCAGGAGACCACACACCGGCAGCAGTGGAACAGCGTGTCCGGGTTTTGCCTGCGGCACGGCGCCGCTGTGACTCGCGCCTGTTTCCGCAGGTCGCCCAGGCCTTGCTGCAGCGCAAGCGGCTCACAGTCACTCATTACAACCGCTCAAACAATGAAACCACAGTCCGGGAAATCTCCCCGCAGCGCTTGGTGCACTACCGGGACAACTGGTACCTGGACGCCTGGTGTCATCTACGCGAAGGCCTCCGCAGTTTCGCCGTGGATGCCCTGGAGCAGGTCACGGTCCTGCCGACCCAAGCCATCGAGGTGGATGAGTCGGAACTGGATGCAGAACTCGCGGGGGGCTATGGCATCTTCTCCGGCACCCAGGTGCACTGGGCGCTGCTGCGCTTCACCCCCGAGCGTTCGCGGTGGGTCCAAGCCGAGCACTGGCATCCCCAGCAGCAAGGGCAGTGGGATGAGCAAGGCCGCTATTGCCTGACGTTGCCCTATACCCAGCCCCAAGAACTGCTCATGGACATCTTGCGCAACGGGGATCAGGTCGAAGTGCTGGAGCCCGAGGCACTGCGCCAGCAGGTCCAGGAGACAGCGCAGCGGCTGGCGGCCCTGTATCAAAAATAATCTTTAGTGGCTCACCGGGTGAGCGACTGCCTTCCGTAGACTGGTCCCGTCCATCACCCAAGACGGAGACCGACCATGTTGAACCGACTGATTCAGGGCCTTGTGGCCGCCAAGTTCGCCTTTCGTTCCGGCTGGAAAACCGGATTTGCACCGCGCCCGGTGCTGCCGTATCGGCCTGCCTGGCAGAACGGGGTGAACTACGACATCCCCACCTACCTGCGCCGGCGCTCGGCCTGTGGTGCGATGCGGTGAGGTGCTCACTGCTGCATAAACCCACCATTCTGCCGATCTCTGGGACAGTCGAATCATGATGTTCGACGTCTGGCGCATGAGGGAGCAGGGTTGGTTGCTCCCTCGCTTTCGCTCCTGCATGATCCCACCTGTCCGCGCCATTCTGCGACTGGGCGAGCAGCGCGACCATGCACTGAACCGTCATATCCGGGTCGCCGAGTTGTTCGATCCGCGAACCCGACAATCCCTCCACGACTTTCCAGCCCTTTGGGATACCACATTGGTTGCCGTGGATGAGGCGTCCATGACCTTAACGGGCACTGAGCGAATACATGACCCTCAGGCCGACCGGGAGTACGTTTATGCCCAGAGTTGGTTCTTGCGAGCGGTGTCAGCCGGGCAGGCACCGCGGCGCATACACCCAGGAGCCCAGAACGAGAGAGAGCCTCCTAATAAGTCCGACCGTTACCTGGCGCAGGACACTACCGACCGGGCCTAGCCCGCCGGCAGGCTTGGATTTCCGCGTCGCTCATCACGGGTTTGGGGTCGCAGCCTTCCATTGCCTGATTCTCCGGCGCGGTCTCCTGTGACAATTGCCCAGTGCCGAGTCCCGAACGCTGCATTTCCTGACGAATCTTGGACAAGTTGCCTTGGATTACGGGTACCGGATTGCCATTTTGATCGCCGATCGTGATGGCATGCTCATCCATGGCTTTGGTGCCGGCGGACTGTGACTTCGGTGTTTGACGCACGGGTACGTGCTGCGGGCTGAGGATCGTATTGAAAGACTTGGTCATCCAGTTCTGCAGCCACGGACTGTATTGCGGCCAGAACAGTATGAGCGCGCCAAGACTTGCGAGCCCGACCACGCTGGGCAGAAGCGGGCTGCGCCGGGAGCGACACGGTTTGTCTCGACGCGGCGAGGGAGTGACCGGATCAAACGGCCGATTGTGTCCTACCTTTAGCTCCCTCTTGGATTCCATCCCGAATTTACGGGCGTAGTTAAACACCAGCGGCTTGTGGTGTCGAGCGACGATCTTGGCGAATCGCTGCAGTTCCTCCTCGGAGAATATCTTGGCAGGGAAATCAGTCTCTCCCGGGCGTGCCAGGATTTCCCGCAACGCGGCGCCCAGCAGGTCTGCTTTGATGACCTGGGTGGTGTCGAACTGGCTGGGACGGTCGATGCGGGCCCGGGGCGAGATCAAGATGAATGGGTGGAAGCTTGGTCGTGCCGAGTACCATGGATCCTGATTCAGAATAGAACGGAAGAGGTCCTCCAAGACGGCGACGTGGCGCTGATTCTGTGCCAGGGGTGAAGGCATGCCCTCGTAGTTCTTCTGGTCATGGTTCCAGCGCAAGAACTCGCCGGACTCCGTGATCTTCACCCCCGAATAGCAGTGCTTGGTCTCGAGCACGAAGCAGGCAAGGCTGCTGTGGATCAACAAATGGTCGATCTGGGCGACCCGGTCGTTGAACTCGATCCGAAGGTCATGGATCACCGCTATGTCGGGGGATTGTGCGAAATCGAAGTCGATGAAATAGGCCGACTCGCTTTCGCCCTTCTGTCCGGCACGCACGATGCGGATTTCCTCCTCGATCTGCCGGCGACGCTTGCGGTCGGCTGACTGTCGGAGCGCTTCCAGTTCAGCCAGTACGCTTTTGCCATCGCCGGTCGGCTTGATGATCATGTCTTAGCCCTTGTCGCAGTCGTCAGGCAACGGCCAGGACGCCAGCGGTTTGCGCTTGCGGACCATTGGCGTGACGGGAAACCGCTCGCCTGTGCGTTTCTCCAAATTCAAGATTTTCACCAGATACTTGTCCAGGCGCTTACGTGTCGGTTGATCGGTATTCGGAAATAGCCAGCCGAGGGCCTTGCCGTCAGCACGGACAATCACCTTCCAGTAGTAGTCGGGAGTCTCGATCCCATGGGATTCGACAAAATAGTCATTGGTAGTGTCATTGCCCCAGATGGCGCCACCGAACACCTGGATATCCTGCAGATCGCGGTAGCACTCGATGATTTCCTCCGTGGCCAGCCAAGCACCGCGGTTCAGCGTCGATGTCTGCGGCAATACGTTCGTCATATAGTTCGTCTCCATGATCGACACGGGCGAACCGTCCATGTGATTTGCGGGAACCTGATGCCCACGATCGAAACGAGGTGCCCCATCCGGAGAATGGAACGTCTTGGACGAGGTTGGCTGACACTCTGCCGGTACGCCGGGATCAAGCGCGAAATCGTTCAACCGTGGTTCATGCCCAGAATCAAAGCCTACTGTGTAGGCGAACATGTACGCACCGTGCCGTGTGCAGTCCAGCCAGACGGTGAAGCCGTCGTAGTTGACTTGGAGGGTGTTGGCGGCGGCGAACACCGCGCTGGTGAGGGTGGCGAGACACCCCAATATGACGATTCTGAACAAGTGCGGCTTCCCTTTCATCCGGCTGCGCGACGATACAAAATGGTTCCCAAAGGCGCGCCACGTAACTCAATGGTAGCAAGTCCACCGCCATCTTGTGGGTTATAACGGCATCGATGGGAGAGTTGTGGACGATGGCACCAGCCGGGCATCCGACATTGTGCTGAGCTGCTCGATTCGCCCGGCATTGGCGAGATCGCTTTCAACGGCGAACATTCCGCAACCACAGACCTTCCAGCTAACGGGGCAACATCATGAGCAAGCTGACATTCATCTGCGAAGTGTGCGGTGGTCTCGTCCAGGGGCCACTTATTAGCCTAGATCGGCGCATTGAAGAACTGACGCCGTCTGACCCCGCAAGTCAGACGCCCGGATCGCTCTTTATTTCATCCAGTGAATCGCTGCACCACTATTGCTCCCATAGCTGCTGGCAGACTCACGAGCCGGAAGTTGCCGCCATCTTGAAGCTCTCGACAGTCTATACTGCCAGTGGATTGGTCACTCCATGCTCTCGGTGTGGAACGCTTGTTCAGCGTGACAGCCCCTATGTCTGCTATGCGCTGACGGAGATACTGCTTGAAGGCGAAGACCCACCTATTGGGCACTGTGTCGATGATCAGGATTTCGCTGTTCTATGCAATGATTGCGAGCCGCCTGGACCGCTTGCGGAATCTTCGGAGATTCGACTCGATGAACTGACTCTCGCCTGAAGTCGCATTCATACGATCACAGACTGGCTTCGGAGATACTCCCAAGAATTGAACTTTCGAGCGTCAGATACTATGCATTTTCCCGGACTTCGCCGGGAAACTGAGGTTCGCTTGGGGCGAACAGATGTAGCGGGCGGTTGTGAAGGGTCTAGCCTTGTGGCATGAACACACCTGATGAATTTTCCCGGTACTATGCGGAGCTGATCGAAGGGCGTTACGACTGTGTCGATCGCCTGGTGGTCAATGCCTACTTCCCGATGGGTCAGACTGGCGGCGGGATGCGCAGTTGGTGGCGGCGCTGGCGTGGGGATGACTCGGAACTGGACGATGCCCATCTGCGCGATCTGGCGGGGACGTTCTCCCGACGGGTTCGGGGTTATTGCGAGAAGCATGGGATTCCGCTGGTCGAGACGAAAGCTGGGGAGCGCAAACACGAATTGGCAGAGGAGCATCTGCCGACCGATCCCGGATTTCAGGGCTTGTTCCTGGTGATCACGGGCAACGCGCCGGCGCCCGTGTGGGAAGTGAAGCGCACGGCCGACGGCCGGATTCTCGATTTGCATCACCGCAAGAGTTGGCCCTACGTCAAGCACTACTACTTTCATCTGATCGACGCCGAGTGGGGGCATGTCACCATCCGGATGTGCGGCTATCCGCCGTTTGGCGCGCAGGTGATCCTGAACGGCCACGAATGGGTGGAACGGCAGGCGCGACGGCAACGGCTGACGGTGAGCAAAGCCAGTAATTGTTTCGTCGAGGGCAGTGACTTCGAGGCGGTCAACCGCCTGGCGGAGACGCTGCACGAAATCATGGCACAAGGCAGCCTGAAAGCGGTGTGTGATCGCTGGATCTACTCCAGCTGTCTGTGCTTCGTCCTGGACCGGGAAGCGCAGGAACACAGCGGCTTTGTCTATCAGTATTCGGTGTTTCAACTGGAACTGAGCCGCAACCTCTTGTTCCACCGGGGCGCCACCCTGGACGAGGTGTATCAGAAGCTGATTGATCGCGCCCGCCAGCCCTTGGATGTCAAACAGCTCAAGACGATCTTCGGCCGCACGCATCGCCCGTTTCGAATACCAACGCGGGGACGCGACGTACCGAAACTCGTCAAAGCCGTCCAGACCCCGAGCTACGACCTGACGGTCTTCAAGCTGCACTGGGGGCACCTGACGCTGAAGCTCTATGACAAAGGCGAGCGGGTTCTGCGGGCGGAAGTCGTCGTCCATAACAGCAAGGACTTGCGATGTGGCAAGGTGTTGGACAAACTGCCGGTGATGCTGGAACGCATGGGCGGCATGCTGGTCCGTTTTCTGGATACCGTGCAGGTGGCCCATATCAGCTTCCTGGATGAAGGTACCTTTGATCAATGGTGTGAGCCGACCACACGCGGCACCCGGCGATTGGCGGGCATCGATCTGAATAAAGCCCGCAACCGTACCGTGGTGGACGCCGTGGTCGGCCTCGCCACCCGACCCGATGGATTTACCTTGGCGCAATTGGCGGAAACGGTCCGGCAGCGATCCGGTTGGCCCGTCGAAACCTATTCCAGCCGCCACGCCGCCTATGATCTGGCCAAACTGCGTGGCAAGCAGCTGGTCCTGCGCAGCCGCGGATCGCGACGCTACCAGGCCGAACCCGCCGGCGTGCGGACAATGTGTGCCTACCTGCTGCTCCGCGAACAGGTCATCAAGCCGCTGCTGGCCGGCATCACCCGCAAACCCGGACGACCGCCGGCGCATCCCCACCCCTTGGATCGACACTATGTCGCACTCCGCGAAGAACTCCAGCGCACCTTCGAAACCATCGGTTTGGCCGCGTGAAGTATTACCAAGCGACAACATGTTGGTATTTGTTCATCCGATAGCGCCTA
>NZ_JYNS01000019.1 GCF_000934725.1 Methyloterricola oryzae | reverse complement strand
AAGATCGTGGACATCATCAGCGTCATCGACGGCATTGCGTTCCAGACCAACATCCTGGCCTTGAACGCGGCGGTGGAAGCGGCGCGTGCCGGAGAGCAGGGCCGTGGCTTCGCGGTGGTGGCTGGTGAGGTGCGCAACCTGGCGCAGCGCTCGGCGGCGGCGGCGAAGGAGATCAAGGGTCTGATCGGGAACTCGGTGGAGAAAGTGGAGGATGGCAGCCGGCTGGTGGAAGAGGCGGGCAAGACCATGGACGAAGTGGTGACCTCGGTGAAGCGGATGACGGACCTGATGGCGGAGATCGCCACGGCGTCGATGGAGCAGACCTCGGGGATCGACCAGGTGAACCATGCGGTGACGCAGATGGACGAAGCGACGCAGCAGAACGCGGCCTTGGTGGAAGAAGCGGCGGCGGCGGCGGAATCGCTGGAGGAGCAGGCGGCGAACCTGGCGGAGACGGTGGCGCAGTTCAAGCTGCAGGAAACGGGACGCTCGCACACGGCCAGCCGCAGCCACGCTGTGAAGCCGGCGGCTGCGAAGGCGGCCAAGGTGCTGGCGATGCCGGCCCGGTCGGCGAAGGCTTCGCCGCGTCTGGCGGCGGTCGCCGAGAGCGAGGACTGGGCCGAGTTCTAGTCCCTTGTCCTTGTCCTTGCCCTTGCCCCTCCTCCGTCCAGGGGGAGGGCAGGGTGGGGCGAGCTTGCCGGAGCAGTGAGCTTCGAGTTGGCTTCTTCACTCCTACGTTCTACCCCCATTCCAGCCTTACCCCTGCCAGCAGGAAGGAGTAAGGGCATCTTCAGAATCGCGGGCTGTTACTCTCCGCCACGCCCCTAACTTGCCCTCGCGTCCAACACGTTTTCTTCCTTTTTGTCACGGTCCGATACGAAATCCGTAGCTCTGCTAAGCTCTTTGTGGGCTTTTTCTGACGGTACCATGCACGCCAATTCAAACCCCCAAGGCCGGCCCCCGCAGTCCGGCTTCACCCTGCAAGAAATCATGATGGCCCTGGCCGTGGTCGCGGTGCTGACGGCCATTGCCCTTCCGGCCTACCGCGGCTATACGGACAAGGCTCGGAACAAGGCGGCCATCGGCGATCTGCTGAAGATACAGACCCAGATCCAGGAGTTTTATACCGAGCAGTTCCGCTACCCCACCAACCTCGCGGAGATCGCTTCGCGCCTGCCCAATGGCGGCAATGACCCCTGGGGCCGGCCCTATGTCTATCTCAACATCGCCAACGGCGGGCCGAGCATCATGGGCAGCGTGCGCAAGGACCACGCCCTCAACCCCATCAACTCGGACTACGATCTGTACAGCAAGGGGAAGAATGGGCTGACGCAAGTCCAGATTACCAATCAGAACAGCGTTGACGACATCATCCGCGCCCGGGACGGCGGCTTCGTTGGGCTGTCCTCGGACTTCTGACGAGGTGCGCGCTTGAGCCGGCGCTTCTCCGTTATCTCCAACAAGGTTGCGCGCCGCATCCTGGTGTCGTTCATCCTGGCGGCGCTGATCCCCGTCGCTATTCTCGGCATGCTTTCCTTCCGCGAGGTGGGCGGGCAGTTGCGCGAGCAGACGATCCGGGACCTGCGCAACGACTGCAAGGCCTATGCGATGCAGTTGCTGGGGCGCCTGGAACTGGCGAAGAGCGCGCTCGGTCTGGAAGTCCATCACCTCCAGCGTTCCAGCCGCGGCCTGAGCCGGTCGCCGGCCGGCAGGGAGAGTGATCCGATTCTCGCCCTGATCGCCTTCACCGCCGATGGGCGGCAAACGCCCCTGCTGGGCAAAGCCGGCGATCTGCCCGAACTGACTGAAAAGGAGCGGCTGGGCGTGGAGGCGGGCAGGGCCTTGTTCCGGGCCACGCCAGGAGCGGGCGGCGCGCGCCTGTGGATGGCGGTGAAGCTGGAAGAGAGCGAGACCGGCGCCGGCCTGCTGTTGGCGGAACTGCGTCAGGCGGCGGTGTGGCAGGCGGAGGACAGCTATCCGCATCCAATCTGGGTGCTCGACGCGGCGGGCCATGTGCTGGTGCAGTCGGAGCGGGAAGTCAGTCTGCCGCAACCGATGGCATCGGAAGCCACGCGCGGCGCCAGCGGCGAACTGGCCTGGAGCGAAGCGGGAACGGAGTTTCTCGGGGCCTACTGGCGCATTCCTCTGAGCACCCAGCATCTGGGGCCTGACATGGTGGTGGTCATGGCGCAGCCGAAGACGGTGGCGTTCCTCCCCATGGAGCAGTTCCGCGCCCTCTATCCCCCGGTGATCGCCCTGGCCCTGCTGTTCGTGGCTTACCTCAGCGGGCGGCTGATCGCCCGCTACCTGACGCCCCTGGAACGCCTCAAGGTCGCCACCGAGCGCGTGGCCGGTGGTGACCTGGACGTGCGCGTGGAGATCGACAGCGGCGATGAATTCCAGGCCCTGGGCGATTCCTTCAACGACATGACCCACCGCCTGCGCAGACAGTTCGACATTCTCGCCGCCCTGGCGGAAATCGACCGCAAGATCCTCTCCTCCCTGGACGCGGAAGAGATCGTGGAGACCGCCCTGCGGCGTCTGCCCAAAATCCTGCGCTGCGATCTGCTCTCCATCGCGCAGGCCGATCCGCGTAGCGGCCGGGTGAGCGATCTGCGCAGTTGGCGGGCTGGCGTCGGGGTGCAGGTGCTCGAGCGGCCCTTGACCCTGGCCGAGGCGGAAATCCAGGCGCTGCTCGCCGCCCGGGACGGGATCGTGGAATTCCGGGGCGCGGGAGCGCTGCCATCCTATCTGCAGGTGCTGGACATTGCCGACGGCTGGAGCTTCATGGTGGTGCCGGTGGTGATGGCGGAGGCGCTGGCGGCGGTGACCCTGGGTTACCGCGCGCGGGACCGGGTTCCGGCCGAGGCGGAGACCACCGCGCGCAGCTTCGGCGACCGCATCGCCGTGGCGCTGTCCAACGCGGCCTGGGAGGAAAAGCTGTATCAGCACGCCCATTACGACTACCTGACCGGCCTGCCCAACCGCCTGGTGCTAAACGACCAGTTGCAGCAGCATCTGGCGCGGGCGCGCCGCGATGCCACGGAGTTGGCGGTGCTGATGATCGACCTGGACCGCTTCAAGAACATCAACGATTCCATGGGCCATGCCGCCGGCGACAAACTGCTGGTGCAGGTGGGGCAGATCCTGCGCGAGAGCGTCAGGGAAACCGACCTCGTGGTGCGGATGGGGGGTGACGAGTTCGTGGTCCTGGCGCCGGACCTTCCCACGGGCCAGAGCGTGGTGGCGCGCCTGGGCTTCATGGCGGAGACGATCCTGAGTTCGCTCAAGCGCACCCTGATGATCGGCGGGCAGGCCATCATTCCCACGGCGAGCCTGGGCATCGCGATCTTCCCGCGTGATGCCGACAACGCGGTGGACCTGCTGAAGAATGCCGACGCCGCCCTCTACCATGCCAAGGACCAGGGCCGCGCCAACTTCCAGTTCTACGCGAAGGACCTGAATGCCGAGGCGCTGGAGGATGTGGCGCTGGAACACGAGTTGCGCGGCGCCATTGCCCGCGGCGAACTGATGGTGTTCTACCAGCCCAAGGTGTCGCTGGACGGGCGCGTGGTCGGCGCCGAGGCGCTGGTGCGCTGGAACCACGGCCAGCGCGGGATGATTTCCCCGGCTCGATTCATTCCGCTGGCGGAACAGACCGGCCTGATCGTCGACCTGGGCAACTGGGTGCTGGAGGAAACCTGCCGCAACGTGGTGGCCTGCGGGCGCGACGGTCTGAATCCGGTGCGCATCTCGGTGAACCTGTCGTCCATCGAGTTCAGGCGGCCCGGGCTGGTGGCTGGCGTGGGCGATATCCTGCGGCGCACCCAGGTGGACCCGCACTTCATCGAGCTGGAGCTGACCGAATCCGTGGCCATCGTCGACCCCAAGACCTGCGTGGGGCGGATGAACGATCTCAAGCACATGGGGTTGACCCTGGCCATGGACGATTTCGGCACGGGATTCTCGTCCCTATCCTATCTCAAGGACCTGCCCCTGGATGTGCTGAAGATCGACCAGTCCTTCGTGCGCCACATGGAATCCAGCATGAGCAGCCAGGCCATCACCAGCGCCATACTGTCCCTGGCTCACGGCCTGGGCCTGGAGGTGGTGGCGGAAGGCGTGGAGAACCAGGTTCAGTTGGAATTCCTCAAGCAGCACGGCTGCGGCATCTTCCAGGGCTTTTATTTCAGCCGCCCCGTGCCCGCCGCGGACTTCTTCCAGTTGCTGGACGGCCAGCCCTTCCGCGTCTAGGCAGTCGCTCCATCCTTCCTATCCGGCGCTCCGCCGGCCTTCCCCGGTGAAGCACAGTGTTGCCTGACACCGGGGGTTAAACCACAATGTTTATAGTAGAATCCGCCCCGGCGCGATTACACTACCTGCGCGAATGCGTCAACCTGCGAGCAAGACAACACAATAACGAGGGGAAACCAGATGGTACGTGAGTTTGAATACAAGGGTGAGATCTTCCGTGTCACAGCGCATGGCATACACGGTCACGAAGAGATTTTCATCGTCCATATCGAAAAGGACGGCACCGAGGGCGGCGAGGCGTCCATCGACCGCATGACCGAAGAGAATGATACGAGCGCCCCGATCGAAGATATCATCGTCATGCTCTGCGAGCGGTTGATCCCCGAGATCGAGGGCCATGACCCGAGCAAGCCCTTTGCCTGGCGCGAAGGCAACGTGGTCTACCAGGTGCACGACGGCGTGCAGGCCCACGCCTGAGGGAAGCCAGCCTCGAGTTCGGCTCAAGTCACCGGAAAACGCTGGTTTTCCGGTGGCGAGCGCCGGGCGGCCCTTTCAGGGCGGAGCAGGAAGAAGCGGGACTAAGCGGAATGGCCGCGTAAGATCCCTGATTTGGATTCGCTGCGCGAAGTTTATGTGAATCCGGTTCTCGCACCGGAAGGCGAGATACTTTCTTTTGCGTGGCCAAAAGAAAGTATCCAAAGAAAAGGCCACCCGGCAGCCGCGAATGCTCTTGCGCTTCTCGCGCGCCGGACGGGGTCGGCAGAAGGGCAATCCATCGCCCTCCGCCGCCGCGCTTCATCCTTGAAGCGCCCCTCCGGGCTAGTCCGCCCGTCAGGCTGCGATGCTCAGCGCGGCTGAACGGGGTGGCAACCAAGAACGAATTAGAGAGCCTGAAAACGGGAAGCTATTGCTCAGCACAGCCTAACTGACGGCGGATTGCCGGCGACCCGCGGCGCGCAGCAGTTGCAGGCATTCCAGGTTGGCGGCCATGTCCAGCGCGCTGAAATCATCCGGGTTCTTCAGGTGCACGTCCGCCCCGGCCTCCAGAAGCTGGGCGACCACGGCGGTCTTGCCGCAGGATGCGGCGTACATCAGGGCGCTGGAGCCGCCTTCATTCTGGTGATCGATGTCGATGCCGGCCTGTATCAGACGTTCGATGATGCCCGTATCGCCCCCGTAGCAGGCCAGCCAGAGGGCGTTATTGCCGTCGCCGTTGAGTTCGGCAAGAGATGCGCCGGCGGCCAGGAGGGCGTCCACCGCCGCCCCGTCAGCCAGCCGGCAGGCGTGCATCAGCGGCGTGGTGCGGTTCTCGATCAAGGCATCCGGGCTGCCCTCGGCAAAACCCTGTGCGATGAGCCAGGCCTCCAGATCAAACTCACTCCTCATCGGGCGTCGCCATCCAACTGTAGCCGCCCTGGTCCCACAACTGGGCGAGCACCTGATCGGTGTCATAGCCCGGGTACTGGGTCCTGACCTTCTCGTACTCCGCCAGAAAGGCCGCCACCTCCTCGCCTTCGATGCGCGCCGTGCTGCTCTCTTCCTTGCAGCGCAGCGTGCAGACGGCCCCGCCATCCAGGCTGTATAGGGCGAATTGGTCGCCTTCGGCGATCAGCTCTTGGGTATCTTTGACGTCGGGCATGACGGTCGGTCCTCCGCTGGGAGACTTTGGTTGGATGAGTGGGGCAGGTTTTAGGCTAACTTTGCGGTAAGCCTTGAAAAAGCTACGTTCCCCCCCCTCTCCAGGGGGGAGGGCAGGGCGGGGATGATACCTAGACGGGCGCAGGGAGCTCCGACCTTGCTCTTCGTCCCGGTTTTCTAACCCCATCCCCGCCTTCCCCCTGCAGGGGGAAGTGGCAAAAGTCATTCCGGTTCAGTCCGAAGCCGTGTCTATCCGGGCTTCGTTCAGCCGCCAGCTCTCATACCCGCCCACCAGGTCGTAAACTTCCTGGAAGCCGAAATCCACGAACAGCTTGGCGCCGGATTGGCTGGCGTTGCCGTGGTAGCAGTAGATCAGCACCGGCACGTGGCGGGGGGTTTTCAGCAGCACCGTTTCCAGATTGCCGTTGGAAAGGTATTCGGCGCCGGCGATGTGTCCCTGGGCAAAGGACGCTTCGTCACGCATGTCCAGCACTCTCAAGTGAGGGCGCTGCAGCAACTCGCGCAGGTCCTTGGCGCTCACCCGGCGCCAGGCGCTGCTTGGGTTCATGTCTTTTCTCCGCCGTGCGGGCGGGATGCCGGCTTGCCGGACCGCGGCTGGAATTGCACTCATGGTTGTCGCCCCGGATAAGGTGGAAGGGTCAGGATGCGTGTATCGGTGAGGGGAAAGCCCACCGTGAAATGGTAGAGGGACTGGTAGCGGTTCCCCGTCAGGCCCAGCAATTGGTGAAAGCTGTCGTCGAAATAGCAGCCGATGCCGGTTCCGCGCAGGCCGGCCGCCTCGGCTTCCAGGTACAGAACCTGCCCCAGCAGGCCGGCTTCCCAGTGCAATTGCCGGTAACGCCAGGGTGCGGCGCTGAGGGTTTCCTCGAATTCCGCGAGCATGCCCAAGGCGAAGCCGCTGTCCGCGGCGATGGCTTGATGGCAATGGATGGCCTTTGCCAACTGCCCGCAGCCGGCTTCCGCCAGCAGGTACAAGGGCAGATGCGCGGGCGCGCCGGCCGGACGAGTCCAGGCAAAACTGCCCAGCATGGCCGCGCGCAGCCCGGCGCCCGCCACTTCATCGCGCAGCAGCGCGTAGAGCCCGGGGGCCAGACCTTCCACGCGGTGCACGAACAGCACCGGGTGCAGGCGCGGCGCGAAATCCCACACGTCCCAGGGTACGGCGCGGCGCGGCAGCAAGGCGTCCAGGATGGTGTAGAACTGGTGTGCCCCCATGTGCGGGCGGTTGTCGAAGCGCTGGGCGCTGCGGCGCCGGCGAATCAGGGTGCTGGCGGGCTCCGCCGTCAGGCAAGCGGCGCGCGGCGGAAAACCGAAGGGCATCACTTCCCGCTCGGCCTCGCCAGCGGTACGGCTGGCTTCCGCCACTTCATCGATCACCGGCCAATGGTACATGGGGTGCGGATCGAGCACGTTGGCGCGTCCCTTCCAGGCCGCGGCGCTCGGAGGCTCTGGCGGCGGCAGCGCTTCGGCGTTGCCCACCATCACCTCCAAAAGCACTTCCGCTTCCTCAGTCTCGGTGCCGAAAAAGTCCTCGGCCCGGTCCAGGCCGAGCAGGCCGCCGAGGGCCTGCGAGCCGACGCCGGGGACCAGGCGCAGCCTCCAGCCCAGGGCAGCGGCCGCATAACGCAGCGCGCCGAGGGCGTGGCCGGTGTCCAACTGGCAGTAGCGGAACGCCCTTTCGCCGTACTTCCAGGCTTCTCGCCAATGGATGGAGCTCAGCCCGATCCACGCCCGGGCTTCACTGCCCGGGCTGCCGCAGGCCGCGCGCTGTTCCAGTGCATGATCGCGGCTCAGGTAGTGGTACACGCCGTCGGGCAGGTCCGGCACCCCCTGACTTACCAGATAAGCCTCGGTAGGGTGGAGGTTGCCGCTGGACGGATTGCAGCGCAGCGCCCAGCGGTCAGGTCCATACTCTTTCCAGGCGGACAAGCCCATGGACAGTTCCAGGAGCAACGCGATGGCATTGAGGGAGAGCGGCTGCGGCGCTATCCGGCCGGGCTCTTGCAACTGGCCAAAGGGGGTCGCCAGGCTGTCGCCCCCCAAGGGCAGGGGAATGGCCGGTGCGCCCTTGAAGCTGCGGAAGGGGTCTGGCTGGCTGCTCCAGTCCAGGGCTTCGGGCCCGGCGGCGTAGCGTTCCAGATGGTGCTTGGTACGTTGGTGATAGGCCAGCACCCGGTCCAGGTCTCGGGCTGTCGTGGCTTCGGATGCGGGCAGTCGCCCACCCTGAATGGGCGCGTGGCGCCGGATGGCGGGTTCCATCAGCGGTCCTCGCCCGGTGCCGGGCAGTGATGGCTGCGCGAGCAGCGTTCCAGTTCGCCGAGTTCAGCGTGGGTCTCCGGCACCAGCCAGGTGCCGAGCCGCTGCGGTTCGAAACCCGCCTCGCGCCACTCGCCGCATTGCATCAGCGGGCGGCGGATCAGCAGGGGTTCGGCCAGCATCAGCTCGAGCGCCTCATCGGCGTCCAGTGCTTCCGGGACAATTTCGCCGGACTTCACGCGCGGGGCGGCGCGGTTGAACCACTCCGCCACGGGGCGATCACCGAAGAAGGACCGGAGCTCCGGGCCTTCCCAGCGGGTGTCCAGCAGGTTGTACACGATCAGCGAATGGCCTGCCTCCATGAGCAGGCGCTTCTGTTTCGCGTTGTTGGCACAGCCGGGCTTTTCGTAAAAGGTGATGGTGGCCATCGCTCCGGTTCGTCTTCAAGCCGTCGACTGAATGTCAGACCGCGAGTCTATCCCACTGTTCAATTGACGGTGGAGGACTCGGGATGCAGCCAGGCCTGCTGGGTGCTGTAGTCGCCCGCATCGAGGGCTTCCATCTGGCCGGCGGCGCCGCATTTCAGGCACTTGCCGAGCACGTCGAAGCCCTGCTCGGAGCACAGGTCCGGCCGGCTCTGGCGGCAGCCCACAGCGCCGCAGGCCTTGCACTGGTGCAAGGTGCCGCTGCATTGCTGCTCGCCGCCTTTGCGGGTGCCGGTGCAGAGTTTCAGGGGGGTTTTGAGTTCTTCGTAACGCATGATCGATCTCCGGGACTACAAGATGGTAATGGTGATGTGGCGGCCCTTCGGGGCTCTACGAATAATTCACGTAATTGGGCTCGACGCCGTCGGTCTCGACGAACACCTCGCCGTTTTCGATCTTCAGGGGATATTCCGCCAAGAGGCAGGGCTTACCCTTGATGCAGGCGCCCGTATTGCCCTTGAACTCCCAATCGTGGTGCCGGCAGGTCAGGATGCTGCCGTTGAAATGGGCGTCGGCCAGGGGTTCACGGTCGTGGGGACACAGGCCCTGATAGGCGTGGGGCGTGTCGCCTTCCGGCCAGACGATCAGCATCAGGGTGCGATTCACCGCCACCACTTCATACTTGCCCTGCCGAAGCTCGCTCTCGTCACAGGCTTTGGTATACATAATCGCTCCTCATGCTCGCGATGGGTGCGCTCGGCCCCGCGCGGAGAGCGGTCGGCTCCCGCGAGGGCTTCACGCCGTATGTGGGTCAGACCGGCCGGTTTTCCGGAATCCGGATCGGGCCCATGATCTTCAACCCTTCCTCAAAGCTGATCTCCGGGAACTTCTCGTCATAGCCCGCGGCCGCCTCGGCCACCGCCATGAGCTTTCCGGCGGTGTCCAGCTTCTTCAGGTCGTTCTTCTCGATGTTGAACAGGTCGAGAAGCTCGTTGTAGACCGTGGCCTCGTCCAGGGGCAGAACCCAGAACTTGGTGCCGCCGTACGCGATCTGGTAGCGCTTGGAAATGTCCAGGTTGCCGGCGAAGAAGAAGTACTTGCCGTCGGGGGAAAGCTTGTCGCCCAGGACTTCGCACAAGAGTTGAATGTATTCCAGGGACAGGGCGACGCCGGCCAAAAACGGGATGGTGGTCTCCCCGGCCTTGCCCACGGTCATCACCTGGTCGAACTTGATCTCCGGCGGGCGGGCTTCGTCGCTCATCTTTTGCGCGAACTTGAGCGCGATCATGCCGCGGAACCCAAAGTAGCCGTCCTTGGTGGCTCCCTTGAACACGGGACTGAGCAGGCGGCCCTCTTCTTCGAGGGATCCTAGCGGCGTTTCGTTGATAGTGGACATCAAGACTCCTATTACTGGTTACGTAGAAAATCGGCGGTTTTATAGAACGAGGCCGTCACCTGCTTGCGAAGTTCAGGATCGCCAACCTGTTCTTCCAGCGCCTGGACCATGCAGGCCATCCAGGCATCGCGTGCCTGCTCGTCGATGGCGAAGGGCAGGTGCTTTTGCCTCAGCCGCGGATGCCCGAAACGCTCCGCATACAACTGAGGCCCCCCCAGCCAGCCGCTGAGAAACATGAACAACCGTTCCTTCGCGGGGCCCAGTTCCGCCTCGTGCATGGCGCGGATGGTCTGGGCTTGCGGCAACTCGCTCATGAGCTGATAGAAGCGTTCCACCAGCCGGCGGATGGCTTCCTCGCCGCCCAGCAGCCGGTAGTGCGGGTTTTCCCCGGCCTGGCCGACGATGGGGAGCGCGTTGGTTTTGCCCGGTGCCTGCATGACGGTGTGATCCCGGCCTTACATCACCACCACGGGCACCGCCAGGCGCGAGCCGCGGCCCAATTGGGCATCCACCTTGGCCCTGGCCTTCTCGATGGTGAGGGGCTTGGGCAGGATGGTGTTGACGCCGTTCTTGAGACATTCCTGGGCGAAGGGATCGGTTGCCTTTTCCGCTATCAGGATGATCTTCAGGTCGGCCATCTTCCCGTGGATTTCGCTGAGCACCTCGATCCCTTTCTCCCTGACGATGTCGATGCCCAGCAGCAGCACCGAGGGCGGCCAGTCCCTCGCCTTGGCATAGGCGGCCTCCAGACTGCTCAGCTCATGGGTCTCGATCTCGTCGTGCAGCATGAACTGCAGTGCCGCACTGGTGATCTCGTCGCTGTCGACGACGAACACGCGCCTGTCGTCTACGGCTTTCTCACTGTCGACGCCGATCTGCATGGGGTACTCCTCGCTTGCATTGAACGTGAACGGATGGGCATCCGGGGACGAGCCCCTTCTAGAGACGCCAATTCCAGTTTTGCAATTAGCGCGCCACGGCTCTCGTGGCCGCGGCGAAAGCCTCAGGGCCTTTCGCTATATAAGGTGTGGGCTTGTCGCGGCCGCTTGCAGCTGGGGCTGTGGGGTTTGTTTTGTTCCCTACAAACCGTATGGGTTTGTCTTGTAGCAAACATCACGGGAGGGGCGTTTGTCACGCTTCATACAATGATTTACGACCAATAAATCAGTAACTTAGAAATTTCAAGGGGGCTGGCACAGCGGTTGCTAAATGTGAACTGTGCACTATTCGACTACTCACCAGTCGGTCGCGAAAAGAAGAAAAAAAAGAAAGCGCCGCCGCACAGTGATTAGGCCGGATGAGTTCATCCGGCAGAGTACTGCGGGAAACGAAATGTATCGACCATCCCTTTAAATTTCGGAGTATCACCATGTCAAGCTTGAGACAAATCGCTTTCTACGGCAAAGGCGGCATCGGCAAGTCCACCACCTCCCAGAACACCCTGGCTGCTCTGGCCGAAATGGGTCAGCGCATCCTGATCGTAGGCTGCGACCCCAAGGCCGACTCCACCCGTCTGATCCTGCACGCAAAGGCTCAGGACACCATCCTGTCCCTGGCCGCCGATGCCGGCAGCGTTGAGGACCTGGAGCTGGAAGACGTCATGAAGGTCGGCTACCGCGACATCCGCTGCGTCGAGTCCGGTGGTCCGGAGCCGGGCGTGGGCTGCGCAGGCCGCGGCGTTATCACCTCCATCAACTTCCTGGAGGAAGAAGGCGCCTACGAAGACATCGACTATGTCTCCTATGACGTGCTCGGCGACGTGGTGTGCGGCGGCTTCGCCATGCCAATCCGCGAGAACAAGGCGCAGGAAATCTACATCGTCATGTCCGGTGAAATGATGGCCATGTACGCCGCCAACAATATCTCCAAGGGCATTCTGAAGTACGCCAACAGCGGTGGCGTGCGTCTGGGCGGATTGGTCTGCAACGAGCGCCAGACCGACAAGGAACTGGAACTGGCCGAGGCTCTGGCTGCCAAGCTGGGCACCAAGCTGATCCACTTCGTGCCGCGCGACAACATCGTGCAGCACGCCGAGCTGCGCCGCATGACCGTCATGGAATACGCCCCGGACTCCAAGCAGGCCAACGAGTACCGTCAGCTGGCTCAGAAGGTCCACAACAATTCCGGCAATGGCATCATCCCGACCCCCATCACCATGGATGAGCTGGAAGACCTGCTGATGTCCCACGGCATCATGAAGCAGATCGACGAATCGCAGGTCGGCAAGACTGCATCCGAACTGGCGGCGTAAAGAGCTGCACGTCCGGAGTGCGGGGCGCCGTTCAGCGCGCCCCGCGTTTCAAGCCGCAGTTTTGTATGCCTTGTTTTTTGTAATTGGAGCAGGAGAGAGCAATGAGCCTCACCATTGAGCAAGTGAAAGAGCGTAACAAGGAACTCATCAAGGAGGTCCTTGAAATTTACCCCGACAAGACGGCCAAGCGCCGTGCGAAGCACCTTAATCAGTACGAGGCCGGCAAGGCAGACTGCGGTACCAAGTCCAACGTCAAGTCCATCCCGGGCGTCATGACCATCCGTGGTTGCGCCTACGCCGGTTCCAAGGGCGTGGTCTGGGGCCCCATCAAGGACATGATCCACATCAGCCACGGCCCCGTGGGCTGCGGCCAGTATTCCTGGGCGTCGCGCCGGAACTACTACATCGGCACCACCGGCATCGACACCTTCGTCACCATGCAGTTCACCTCCGATTTCCAGGAGAAGGACATCGTCTTCGGCGGCGACAAGAAGCTGGAGAAGATCATCGACGAGATTCAGGAGCTGTTCCCCCTGAATCACGGCATCACCGTTCAGTCCGAGTGCCCGATCGGCCTCATCGGCGACGACATCGAGGCGGTTTCCAAGAAGAAGTCCAAGGAGTACGAAGGCAAGACCATCGTGCCGGTGCGCTGCGAAGGTTTCCGCGGCGTGTCCCAGTCCCTGGGCCACCACATCGCCAACGACGCCGTGCGTGACTGGGTCTTCGACAAGGGCGGCGACAAGCACCCCGAGTTCAAGACCACCCCGTACGACGTGGCCATCATCGGCGACTACAACATCGGCGGCGACGCCTGGTCTTCCCGCATCCTGCTGGAGGAAATGGGCCTGCGCGTGATCGCCCAGTGGTCCGGCGACGGCTCCCTGGCCGAGTTGGAGAACACCCCGAAGGCCAAGCTGAACGTGCTGCACTGTTACCGCTCCATGAACTACATCTCCCGTCACCTGGAAGAGAAGTACGGGGTGCCGTGGGTGGAGTACAACTTCTTCGGCCCGACCAAGATCGCAGAGTCCCTGCGCAAGATCGCCGGCTACTTCGACGACAAGATCAAGGAAGGCGCCGAGCGCGTCATTGCCAAGTACGAGCCCCTGATGCAGGCGGTGATCGACAAGTACCGTCCGCGCCTGGAAGGCAAGAAGGTCATGCTGTACGTGGGCGGCCTGCGTCCCCGTCACGTGATCGGCGCCTACGAGGACCTGGGCATGGAAATCGTCGGCACCGGCTACGAGTTCGGCCACAACGACGATTACCAGCGCACCACCCACTACGTCAAGGACGGCACCCTGATCTACGACGACGTGACCGGCTTCGAGTTCGAGAAGTTCGTCGAGAAGATCCAGCCCGACCTGGTCGGGTCCGGCATCAAGGAGAAGTACGTTTTCCAGAAAATGGGCGTGCCTTTCCGCCAGATGCACTCCTGGGATTATTCGGGTCCTTATCACGGCTATGACGGCTTCGCCATCTTCGCCCGTGACATGGACATGGCCATCAACAACCCGGTGTGGGGCCTGGCCAAGACTCCCTGGAAGTCGGCCGCCTAAGCGGGCCGAACGGAAGTAGGGTGCGCCGCGTCGCACCATTGATCTCGAGTACCGGTGCGCCCGCGTGCGCACCCTACCCCCGAAATTTTGGAGCTAAGCCATGAGTCAGAATGCAGAGAAAGTCCTTGACCACTTCAACCTGTTCCGTGAACCGGAATACGTAGAGCTGTTCGAGAACAAGCGTAAGGAATTCGAGTTCATGCCCCCGGACGAGCAGGTTGCCGAAGTCCGCGAATGGGCCAAGACCGAAGAGTACAAAGAGAAGAACTTCGCCCGCGAGGCCCTGGTGGTCAACCCGGCGAAGGCTTGTCAGCCGCTGGGCGCCGTGTTCGCGGCGGTCGGCTTCGAGGGCACCCTGCCCTTCGTGCACGGTTCGCAGGGCTGCGTAGCGTATTACCGCTCGCACTTCAGCCGTCATTTCAAGGAGCCCACCTCCTGCGTGTCCTCCTCCATGACCGAGGATGCGGCGGTGTTCGGCGGCCTGAACAACATGATTGACGGCCTGGCCAATGCGTACAACATGTACAAGCCGAAGATGATTTCCGTCTCCACCACCTGTATGGCGGAAGTGATCGGCGACGACCTCAATGCCTTCATCAAGACCTCGAAGGAAAAAGGTTCCATCCCGGCCGAGTACGACGTGCCCTTCGCCCATACCCCGGCCTTCGTCGGCAGCCATATCACCGGCTACGACAATGTCATGAAGGGTATCTTCCAGCACTTCTGGGACGGCAAGGCCGGCACGGTTCCGCCCATGGTGCGTGAGCCCAACGAGTCGATCAACTTCATCGGCGGCTTCGACGGCTACACCGTCGGCAACCTGCGCGAGATCAAGCGCATCTTTGGTCTGTTCGGCGTCGATTACACGATCCTGTGCGACAACAGCGACGTGTTCGACACCCCGACCGATGGCGTCTTCCGCATGTACGACGGCGGCACCACCCTGGAAGAGGCTGCCAACGCGCTGCACGCCAAGGCCACCATCTCCATGCAGGAATACTGCACGGAGAAGACCCTGCCCTTCATCGCCGAGCACGGCCAGGAAGTGGTTGCCCTCAACCACCCCATCGGCGTGGCCGGTACCGACCAGCTGCTGATGGAGATCTCGCGCATCACTGGCAAGCCGATCCCGGCGGAACTGGAGAAGGAGCGCGGTCGCCTGGTGGACGCCATTGCGGACTCCACCGCCCACATCCACGGCCAGAAGTTCGCCATCTACGGCGATCCGGATCTGTGCTACGGCCTGGCGGCCTTCCTGATGGAACTGGGCGCCGAGCCCATCCACGTGCTGGCCACCAACGGCGGCAAGGCCTGGGAAAAGAAGATGCAGGCGCTGTTCGATTCCTCGCCCTTCGGCAAGAACTGCAAGGCGTACCCGGGCAAGGACCTGTGGCACATGCGCTCCCTGCTGTTCACCGATCCGGTCGACTTCCTGATCGGCAACACCTATGGCAAGTACCTGGAGCGTGATACGGGAACCCCGCTGATCCGCATCGGCTTCCCGATCTTCGATCGTCACCACAAGCACCGTTATCCGGTGTGGGGTTACCAGGGCGGCCTGAACGTGCTGGTGTGGATCCTCGACCGTATCTTCGAGGCGATCGACGCCAACACCATCATCCCGGCGAAGACCGACTACAGCTACGACATCATCCGCTAAGTTCTCGGAATGTCTCCGCCGCGCGAGAGCTTTTCCGGCTCTTGCGGGGCGGGCGTTCGGGAAACCACTGTTGTACCGGGGCCGGCTTCAAACCGGCCCTTCCATTTAGAGGACAAAACATCATGGGCAACGTCACTTTTTCCAGCCCGCTGCTTCCCAAGGACGTCACCGTCTATGCCACGGCGGGTGACACCCATACCCTGCTGAAGGTTGCGAAGCAAAACAAGATTCCGGTTCCCTTCGAATGCGAGGACGGCGATTGCGGTTCCTGCGTCATCGAAGTGAGCGAGCTGAACAAGCCGTTCATGGCGCAATCCCTGACCGAGAAGGAAAGGGCGACCCTGCTGGCGGCGGGCAAACTCACCAAGGCGGAGATCGAGGCCGCTGTCGTTAGCGACAAGCCGCCCAAGTACCGGCTGGCCTGCCAGTACATCGTGCGCGATGAAGACGTGCTGGTGAAATTCAGCGGCGAGCCCGGCGTGGTCTGAGACCTGGCAACGACGCTTCTACATTTTCAGGCGCCGGTGAGCACTGCTCGGGTGCTTGCCGGCGCTTTTTTATTGGCTGGGCCGCCCCCTCCTCCTTTTGAGGGGGAGGGCAGGGTGGGGGGGCGGGCCTTGAAGGCGGGAGTGAACTTCGACGGTGCTTCTTCCTGGCGGCCTACCCCCATCCCAGCCTTCCCCCTGTCAGGGGGAAGGAGCGAAGAAGCCTTCTTTGGTCCGGTCAGTTGAAGGGCACGCTTGGGCCTGTTCCCGATCACGCCATGTCTTGGTGCATCGGGCTTGTCCGCTTCCCTACAAGCGCCCCGCTCATTGTTCTTAACCCTACAGCCCATGGGGCTTGGCTTCGCTAAAAGCCATCAATTGATTCAATGGGATAGGGCTTGGGCACAGGGCTTGCTAAACAATCACCAGACCCTGCACGACCGGCGGTTCCCATCACCCGACCGTCGTCGTCAGTACAAAGTCATCGCGGAGATTGGGCATGAGCAGCGTATCCAGCAAGATCCAGGAAGTCTTCAACGAGCCCGGTTGCGGCAAGAACCAGGGCAAGTCGGAGAAGGAGCGCAAGAAAGGCTGCACCAAGCAATTGCAGCCGGGTGGCGCCGCCGGCGGCTGCGCCTTTGATGGAGCGAAGATCGCGCTACAGCCCATCACTGACGTAGCGCATCTGGTGCACGGGCCCATCGCCTGCGAAGGCAACTCCTGGGACAACCGCGGTTCCAAGTCCTCCGGTTCCAACCTCTGGCGCACCGGCTTCACCACCGACATCAATGAAACTGACGTGGTGTTCGGCGGTGAGAAGCGCTTGTACAAGTCGGTCAAGGAAATCATCGAGAAATACGACCCGCCCGCGGTGTTCGTCTACCAGACTTGCGTCCCCGCCATGATCGGCGACGATATCGACGCGGTGTGCAAGGCGGCCAGCAAGAAGTTCGGCAAGCCGGTGATCCCGGTGAACTCCCCCGGCTTCGTCGGCCCCAAGAACCTCGGCAACAAGCTGGCGGGCGAGGCCATCCTGGATCATGTGATCGGCACCGAAGAGCCTGAGTACACCACGCCTTACGACATCAACATCATCGGCGAGTACAACCTCTCCGGCGAGTTGTGGCAGGTCAAGCCCCTGCTGGACGAACTGGGCATCCGCATCCTTTGCTGCATCTCCGGCGATGCCAAGTACAAGGACGTGGCGTCTTCCCACCGCGCCAAGGCCGCCATGATGGTGTGCTCGAAATCCATGATCAACATTGCCCGCAAGATGGAGGAGCGCTACGACATCCCCTTCTTCGAGGGCTCTTTCTACGGCATCCAGGATACCAGTGAAGCATTGAGGGAAATCTCGCGCCTGCTGATCGAAAAGGGCGCCGATCCCGAATTGATGGACCGCACCGAGGCCTTGATCGCCCGCGAGGAAGCCAAGGCCTGGGCCGGCATCGAAGTGTACAAGAAGCGCCTGACCGGCAAGAAAGTGCTGCTCATCACCGGCGGCGTGAAGTCCTGGTCCGTGGTGGCCGCCCTGCAGGAAGGCGGCATGGAACTGGTAGGCACCAGCGTGAAGAAATCCACCAAGGAAGACAAGGAGCGCATCAAGGAGATCATGGGGGAAGACGCCCACATGATCGATGACATGAGCCCTCGCGAAATGTACAAGATGCTGAAGGACGCCAAGGCGGACATCATGCTCTCCGGCGGCCGATCGCAGTTCGTCGCGCTGAAGGCCAAGATGCCTTGGCTGGACATCAATCAGGAACGGCACCACGCCTACATGGGCTATGTGGGCATGGTCGCCCTGGTGAAGGAAATCGACAAGGCGCTGTCCAATCCGGTGTGGGAGCAGGTGCGCCTGCGCGCCCCTTGGGAAGAGCAGACCTGGGAGGAAAGGGCGGACGCTGCCATTGCCGCCGAGGTCGCGGCCATCGCTGCCGACCCAGCCCTGGCGCGGGAAAAGCGCCGGTCCGCCCCTGTCTGCAAGTGCAAGACGGTGAACCGCGGCGCCATCGAGGACGCCATCGTGGCGCAGGGTCTCGCCACCGTCGATGCCATCTCGGCTGCCACCGGCGCCGGCACCGGCTGCGGGTCCTGCGCCGGCAAGCTGGAGAAGATCCTGGAAACCCAGGATCACTGGAATCCCGCCGCGGAGCCTGCGCCCGCGCAACAGGCGGCCTGAGACAACACCATGGCCAAAGTCACCAGTTCCAGCAAGGCCTGCGCGGTCAATCCGCTCAAGATGAGCCAGCCCATCGGCAGCGCGCTGGCCTACATGGGTATCAAGAACTGCATGCCCCTGTTCCACGGTTCCCAGGGGTGCACCTCCTTCGGCCTGGTGCTGTTCGTGCGCCACTTCAAGGAGGCCATTCCCCTGCAGACCACCGCCATGAGCGAAGTCGCCACGGTGCTCGGTGGTCTGGAGAACGTGGAGCAGGCCATCGTCACCATTGCCAACCGGCAGAAGCCCTCGATCATCGGCATTTCGTCCACCGGCGTCACCGAGACCAAGGGCGATGACGTGGACGGCTATTTGAAGCTCATCCGCGAGAAGCACCCGGAACTGGACCACATCAAGCTGGTGTATGTGTCCACGCCGGATTTCAAGGACGCCTTCCAGGACGGCTGGGCCAAGACCGTCACCAAGATGATCGAGCAATTGGTGGATGCCCAACCCGCCGACGCGGCGCGAGAACCGGGCAAGGTCAACATCCTGCCGGGGGCGCACCTGACGCCGGGCGACCTGGATGAACTGCGCGACATCCTCGACGGCTTCGGACTGGAAGCGGTGATACTGCCGGATCTGTCCGGTTCCCTGGACGGCCACGTGCCGGACGATTTCACCCCCACCACCATCGGTGGCATTTCCCTGGACGAGATCGCGGCCATGGGCCTGTCGCAGCACACCATCGCGATCGGCGAGCAGATGCGCGATGCCGCCCTCGCCATGGAAAAGAAGACCGGCGTGCCCTTCACCCTGTTCGACCGGCTCACCGGGCTGGAAGTCAACGACCGCTTCATCAGCCTCTGCGCGCAGCTCAGCGACAGGCCGGTGCCCAACAAGATCAAGCGTCAGCGCAGCCAGTTGGTGGACGCCATGCTGGACGGGCACTTCCATTTCGGCGGCAAGAAAATCGCCATCGGCGCCGAGCCCGATCTGCTCTGGACCTTGAGCCAATGGATCACCGAGATGGGCTCGCATGTCACCGCCGCCGTGACCACCACGGGCTCGCCCTTGCTGGAGCAGGTTCCCACTGAGGAAGTTCTGATCGGCGATCTGGAGGACCTGGAAGCGCGGGCCAAGGACTGCAATCTCCTGGTCACCCATTCCCACGGGCGGCAGGCGGCCGAGCGACTGAAGATTCCTTTCTACCGCATCGGCATCCCCATGTTCGACCGCCTGGGCGCGGCGCACCAGACCATCGTCGGCTACCGCGGCACACGCGATCTGATCTTCGAGATCGCCAATATGTTCATCGCCGACGGCCATGAACCCACGCCCGACACCTGGGCATTATCGGAGAGCAATGGCCATGCTGGCGAGACGGCGGTTACGGCTCATTAAGCCGCAGGATGCGACCAACGATTCACTCTTTCTCGGAGGCAGTATGAAAGTGGCATTTGCTACACAGGATCTGCAGCGGGTCGACGCCCATTTCGGCTGGGCCAAGAACATCGCGATCTACGAGCTGTCCGCCGACAGCTACCGTTTCATCGAGGCCGTCCAGTTCGAGGGCGACCTGCAGGAGGACGGCAATGAGGACAAGCTGGCGCCCAAGCTGGAGGCCATCGGCGATTGCGCCATCCTCTACGTGGCGGCGATTGGCGGCTCCGGCGCGGCCCGCGTGGTGGCCCTCGGCATCCATCCCATGAAAGTGCCCCAGCCCGAGCCCATCGTCGACCTGCTGGAAAAGCTGCAGGGAGTCCTCAAGGGCACGCCCCCGCCCTGGTTGCGCAAAGTGCTGGCCAAGGACAACAAGGGCGAAGAACGCGAATTCGATTTTGAAGATGAAGAAGAGGTGAAACATGCCTGAAGCAGCTGTCGCGGTGGAAGCCGCACCCACCGCATCGCCCATGGAGTCGGTGTTCGTCAAGGAACTGGTCAAGCAGTGGCGCGCCCAGGATTCCTATGGCGCCTGGGAAGGCAAGAGCGACGAGGATTTGCTCGAGCCGTACATCCTGACCAAGGAGAAGCGCAAGGAAATCCCCATCATCGGGGACCCGGACCCGGAAACCCTGTGGCGCATGGAGTTGTATTACAACGCCATCGGCCTGTCCATCGAGCGCGCCAGCGGCATCATGGTTTCGCCCATGATGAAGATGTCCCATGAGGGATTCGGCCGCCAGATCCTCATCGCCGGACGCTTGATCGTGCTGAACAAGCAGTTGCGCGACGTCCACCGCTTCGGTTTTCCCAGCATGGAGAAACTGGCGGAGGAAGGCGAGAAGGCCGTGGCCGCGGCCCTGCAGATGATCGAGACCTATCCGGCGGTGGCGAATTACGGCTAAAGCCGGTAACGCGCCCGGCACCGAGAGACTGTAACCCCCCAATCACCCAACACGTTCACGAGAGGTAACACCATGTCTGGGGAAGAAGACGTCAAGGCCAAGCTGAAAAAGCTCAACGCGCAGGCCACCGCCCTGAAGATGGACCTGCACGATCTGGCCGAAGATCTGCCCACCGGCTGGGAGAAGATCCCCGAGGTTGCGCAGAAAGCATTCGAGGCATACCGCGATCTGGATGCCTTTCGTAAAGCCAGCGCCTAGGAGCAGCCGTCATGAGCGAATTCAGCGTAGTCCTCCCCGGAGGCAAGGTCTGGGTACCCCAGTTCGTCAGCGAGATCAATCAGGACAAGTGCATCGGCTGCGGCCGCTGCTACAAGGTCTGTGGCCGCGAGGTCCTCAACATGGTGGGGATGAACGAGGACGGCGAGATGGTGCAGCTCAGCATGGACGACGAGGATGACGAGGACGAGTACGACAAGAAGGTGATGTCCATCGCCAACGTGGACAACTGCGTCGGTTGCGAAGCCTGCGCCAAGATCTGCCCGAAGCAGTGCTACACCCACGGGGCGGTCGCGGCCTGATTCCCGGCACCCGACACCTTCGGCACGGCGGCCTTCCGCTCGCTCCCAGAGCCAGCTCCGCCGCCTAGCCGTCATGCTGCGGCGCCGTCTTTAGGACGGCGCCGCGGCGGTTCCCGACCAGATTCCACAACACCGCGAGCACAATCATGTTGGCCAGAAATGATTATGTCAGCTATGACCCGCTGTTGATCCATGCCCGGGATCCCGCCGATCCGGTCACCCTGGCCTTTGCATCCGCCATAGGACTGGCCCGCAGTTCCTCGCGCATGCCGGGCAAGGGCGGCTTCGGCCTGGATCTCGCCGAGTTCAGCGCGCTGTTGGACGCTTATTTTCCTGGCGCTCGCAGCACCTACATCACGCCGGCGTTCCGCGCTTCCCTGGCTTCCGGCGGCGCGCGCGGATTCGACGAGTTCGAGGACCTGCTGAGCCTGCTCCTGCAGTACCGGGGCGACGGGAGCGAGCAGACCCGCTGGCTGGCCTACGCCATCACCGCCTGCTGCATGGGCGATGACCATTTGTGGCAGGACATGGGGCTGCCCACCCGGCAAGCCCTGTCGGAACTGTTGCAGGCGCATTTCCCGGAGCTGCATGCCCGCAATACCGGAGGCATGCGCTGGAAGAAGTTCTTTTACAAGCAGCTGTGCGAGCGGAACGGGTCCTTCGTCTGCCGCTCGCCGAGTTGTGCCGTTTGCAGTGAATACGCCAATTGTTTTGGCCCGGAGGAGGATGGCGCATGGCAGCCGGAGAAGCGATAGCGATGATTGAAACCCTGCCGGCCCTGGAGGCGCCCGAGGCCTGGTGCGCCAGTCTGGAGCAGGCGGGCGCCGTCTTCGAGGCGGGGGCGGTGGTCAGTTATGTAGACGCGGTGGCGGAACTCGCGGAGGCGCGTGCTGCTGGCGTGCTGGCTGACCTGTCCCATTTCGGGCTGATCTGCGTCGAAGGTCCCGAGGCCCAGAAGTTCCTGGGCAGCCTCTTCACCGGCGAGGTGAAGCAGGTGACGCCGGGCCAGGGCCAGTTCACCAGTTGGTGCGACGGCAAGGGCAGGATGCTCGCCACCTTCTGGCTCTTCATCCGCGGGGACGCTTATTACCTGCTGCTGCCCAAGACCCAGATGGCTACCACCGTGGCGCGCCTCAAGCAGTTCCTGCTGCGTACCAAGGCCGGCATCAGCGACGCCAGCGCCAACTTGGTGCGCCTGGGCCTTTCCGGCGCGGAGCTGGGCGAACGCCTTGCCTCAATCTTGGGCGCGGCGTTGCCTGTGGTGCGCGGTGAGACGGTCGAATTGGGCGGTTGCACCTTTCTGTCCTTACCCGCGGCGGGGCAGCCGCGCTGGCTGGCGCTGGGCCCGGCCGACCTCATGCAGGCCTTGTGGGGCGACACGGTCAAATCCGCACGGCCTGTAGGGAAAGCGGCATGGGACTTGCTGGATATCCTTGCGGGGGTTCCCATGCTGTTGCCGGAGACCAGTGGCGAATTCATCCCGCAGATGCTGGATCTGGAGGCCCTCGGTGGCCTGAGTTTCAAGAAGGGCTGCTACCCCGGCCAGGAGGTGGTGGCGCGACTGCAATACCGCGGGCAGCTCAAGCGTCGCATGTATTCCGCCAGCGTGGCTGCCGATTCACCCCCGGAACCTGGCACCAAGTTGTATGGAACCGGCACCAGCGAGAGCGTCGGCATGGTGCTCTCGGCGGCAACGCAGGAACCCGGCCGCAGCGCTGTGCTCGCGGTGGTCGTGATCGAGCAGAGGACGGCTGGTGGCGCGATCCGCGTGGGCAGCCCCGAAGGTCCCGCCCTGGAATTTGCGGATGTCGAGCCGTTGGCTGGCGCCTGAGGATATAACCAGAGAACGAGGCAAACGATGAGAAGCAAAGCGCGGTCATTGCAGGTCGAGGTCAGAACCGTTTATCTGGGCGAGGAATCCCACCCCGATGCGGAGCGCTACACCTTCGCCTATACCGTGACCATGAAGAACAACGGCACTATTCCCGCGAAACTGCTGGGGCGGCGTTGGGTGATTACCGACGCCAATGGCAAGGTCGTGGAAGTGGTGGGCGAGGGCGTGGTGGGCGAGCACCCTTACCTGCGCCCCGGCGAGGCTTTTGAATACACCAGCGCCGCCACCATCGCCACGCCTGTGGGAAGCATGCACGGCAGCTACCAGATGCTGGCCGATGACGGTGTCCCGTTCGAGGCGCCGATCGCCGCATTCAGTCTGTCGATTCCGCGCAGGCTCCATTGAGGCAAAGGCCGGATCGTAGGGCCGCCCCGCCTGCGGGGAGTCTTACCTCCCCTGGGCTATGAAAGCCGCGGCGTCCGACGGAACAATCCAAGAAGAGCTGATGAACATAACGAACCTTAGCGACAACACGCCTTATCAGACCCGCGCCGCCGGAGGCCTGGTGCCGGTGGTCATCGAACAGTCCGCTCGCGGCGAGCGCGCCTTCGACATCTATTCGCGCCTGCTCAAGGAGCGGGTCATCTTCCTGGTGGGCCAGGTGGAAGACTACATGGCCAACCTGGTCATCGCCCAGTTGCTGTTCCTGGAGTCGGAAAACCCCGACAAGGACATCCATCTCTACATCAATTCCCCGGGGGGCTTGGTGACGGCGGGGCTGGCCATCTACGACACCATGCAGTTCATCAAGCCTGACGTCAGCACCCTGTGCATCGGCCAGGCGGCCAGCATGGGCGCACTGCTGCTGGCCGGTGGCGCGGCGGGCAAGCGCTATTCGCTGCCCCATTCGCGCGTGATGATCCACCAGCCCCTGGGCGGCTTCCAGGGCCAGGCTAGCGACATTGACATCCATGCCCGCGAAATTCTCGCCACCCGGGACCGGCTCAATCATATCCTGGCCCACCACACCGGCCAGCCCCTGGAGCGCATTCAGGTGGATACAGATCGCGACAACTTCATGAGCGGACAGGACGCCGCTGCCTACGGCCTTATCGACAAGGTGTTGACCAGCCGCGAGGCGGCAGCCGCCGAAGCCTAGGGCAACACCTGTTCCCCAATTCCGATTGACGCACTGAGGAGCCAAGACCATGAGTGAAGACAAAGGCGGCAAAGATTCCGGCAAGACGCTTTACTGCTCCTTCTGCGGCAAGAGCCAGCACGAGGTGAAGAAACTCATCGCAGGGCCCGCGGTGTTCGTGTGCGACGAATGCGTCGAGCTTTGCAACGACATCATCCGTGAGGAACTCGACGGCAAGGCGGCGGAAGTGGCAGGCAGTCTGCCCAAGCCCAAGGAAATCAAGGGCGTGCTGGATGAGTACGTGATCGGTCAGGACCGCGCCAAGCGCATCCTGGCGGTGGCGGTCTACAACCACTACAAGCGACTGCGTGCCCAGGGCCGCAAGAGCGACGTGGAACTGGCCAAGAGCAACATCCTGCTGGTAGGGCCCACCGGTTCGGGCAAGACCCTGCTGGCGGAAACTTTGGCCCGGGTGCTGGACGTGCCCTTCACCATCGCCGACGCCACCACCCTGACCGAGGCAGGCTACGTGGGGGAGGACGTGGAGAGCATCATCCAGAAGATCCTGCAGAAGTGCGACTGGGACGTGGAGAAGGCCGAGTCCAGCATCGTCTACATCGACGAGATCGACAAGATCGCGCGCAAGTCCGACAACCCCTCGATCACCCGCGATGTGTCGGGCGAAGGTGTGCAGCAGGCTTTGCTCAAGCTGATCGAGGGCACCATTGCCTCGGTTCCGCCCCAGGGCGGACGCAAGCATCCGCAGCAGGAATTGGTGCAGGTGAATACCGCCAACATCCTGTTCATCTGCGGCGGCGCCTTCGCCGGGCTGGAGAAGACCATCCGCTCCCGCGCCGAGAAGGGCGGCATCGGTTTCTCCGCCGAGGTGAAGTCCAAGGACGAACGCGCCAACGTGGGCGAGATCCTGGCGGGCGTCGAGGCCGAGGACCTGATCCGCTATGGCCTGATTCCGGAATTCGTCGGCCGCCTCCCGGTGCTCGCGACCCTGGAGGAACTGGACGAGGACGCTTTGGTGCAGATCCTTACCGAGCCCAAGAATGCCCTGGTCAAGCAGTATGGCCGGCTGTTCGAGATGGAGGACTGCGAACTGGAGTTCCGCCCCGAGGCGCTGAAGCTCATTGCGCAGCGCGCCCTGGAACGCAAGACCGGCGCGCGCGGCCTGCGCACCATCATCGAGCACGCCTTGCTGGACACCATGTACGACCTGCCCTCGGAAGACCTCGTGAACAAAGTCGTGGTGGACGAGCGGGTTATCAAGGGCGAGGCGCAGCCCCTGATGATCTACCGCAACGACGAGAAGCAATGCGCGTCGGCTTGAATGCGTTGGGAATCTGTACCGCCCCGCAGCGGGAGCGGCCTCTCAGGACGAACCACCTTTGGCCCATGACATAAGGCTTCCAATATGACCACAGAAACCCTCGAAAAACCGACTCTGGATGACCGCAAGGTGCCGGTGCTGCCCCTGCGCGACGTGGTGGTTTATCCCCACATGGTTATTCCCCTGTTCATCGGGCGCGACAAGTCCATCGAGGCCCTGGATCAGGCCATGATGAACAACAAGCAGATTTTGCTGGTGGCGCAGCGCAACGGCGAAGTGGACGATCCTGCCATCGAAGATCTCTTCGACGTGGGCACCGTCTCCAGCATCCTGCAGTTGCTCAAGCTGCCGGACGGCACCGTCAAGCTGCTGGTGGAAGGCAATCGGCGCTGCCGGCTGACAAATGTCGAACTGGATGGCAACCACTACGTGGCGGACATTGTTCCTTTGACAGAAGGGATGACGCGCAGCGAGCAGGAGGTCGAGGCGCTCATGCGCGCCGCCGTCAACGCCTTCGACCACTATGTGAAGCTGGATCAGCGGGCATCGCCGGAAGTACTCAATTCGATCGCGGGCATCGACGACCCGGTGCGCCTGGTGGATACCATCGCCGGCCACTTGAGCAGCAAGCTGGAGGACAAGCAGTCGATCCTGGCGATGACCGATGTGGTGGCCCGCTTCGAGAAGCTGATCGGGTTGATGGAGGGTCAGTCCGACCTGATGGAGATGGAGAAGCGCATTCGGGGCCGGGTCAAGGAACAGATGGGCAAGAATCAGCGCGAGTACTACCTCAACGAGCAGATGAAAGCCATCCAGAAGGAGTTGGGGGACCTGGACGAGGCGCCCAACGAACTCGAGGAACTGCGGCGCAAGGTGGACAAGGCCGGCATGCCCAAGGCGGCGCGGACCAAGGCCGAGACCGAGTTGAACAAGCTCAAGCTGATGTCGCCCATGTCGGCGGAAGCCACGGTGGTGCGCAACTACCTGGACTGGATGGTCAGCGTGCCCTGGAAGAAGCGCAGCAAGGTGAGCTTCGATCTGAAGAAGGCCGAGGAGATCCTGGAAGCCGAGCACTATGGCCTGGACAAGGTCAAGGAACGCATCCTCGAGTATCTCGCGGTGCAGCAGCGCGTGAAGAACATGAAGGGCCCCATTCTCTGCCTGGTGGGACCGCCCGGCGTGGGAAAGACCTCCCTGGGGCAATCCATCGCCCGCGCCACCAACCGCAAGTATGTGCGCATGGCCCTGGGCGGCGTGCGTGACGAGGCCGAGATCCGCGGCCACCGCCGCACCTACATCGGCGCGCTACCGGGCAAGATCGTGCAGAACCTGTCCAAGGTGAAGACGCGCAATCCGCTGTTCCTGTTGGACGAGATCGACAAGATGGCGATGGATTTCCGCGGCGATCCCGCCTCGGCCCTGCTCGAGGTGCTGGACCCGGCGCAGAACCATACCTTCAACGATCATTATCTGGAGGTGGACTTCGACCTGTCCGAGGTGATGTTCCTGTGCACCGCCAACACCATGAACATCCCGGGGCCCTTGCTGGACCGCATGGAGGTGATCCGCATCGCCGGCTACACCGAGGATGAGAAGATCAACATCGCCCTGCGCTATCTGGCCCCCAAGCAGATCCGCGACAACGGCCTTCGGGACGGGGAGATCCAGATCACCGAAACGGCCGTGCGCGACATCATCCGTTACTACACCCGCGAGGCGGGCGTGCGCAGCCTTGAGCGCGAGATCGCCAAGATCTGCCGCAAGGTGGTGAAGAACCTGCTGCTCAAGCCCAGCACCAAGCGAGTGCTGGTCACTCACCGCAATCTGGAGCAGTACCTGGGGGTGCAGCGCTTCCGGTATGGCCGCGCCGAGGAGAACGACCAGGTGGGACAGGTCACGGGGCTGGCCTGGACCGAGGTGGGCGGCGAGTTGCTCACCATCGAGACGGCCATCATGCCGGGTTCTGGCAAACAGACCTATACCGGCAAGTTGGGCGATGTGATGCAGGAATCCATCCGGACCGCCATGACCGTCGCCCGGACGCGTTCGGAGGAATTGGGCATCGCGCCCAACTTCTATGAGAAACAGGACGTGCACATTCACGTGCCGGAGGGCGCGACCCCCAAGGATGGTCCCAGCGCCGGCATCGGCATGTGCACCGCCCTGGTCTCGGCGCTGACCAGGATCCCGGTGCGCTCCGACGTGGCAATGACCGGCGAGATCACCTTGCGCGGCGAGGTGCTGCCCATTGGTGGCCTCAAGGAGAAGCTGCTGGCGGCGCACCGGGGCGGCATCGACACGGTGCTGATCCCTAAGGAGAACGCGCGGGACCTGGTGGATATCCCGCGCAACGTCAAGCAGGGCCTCAATATCGTGCCGGTGCGCTGGATCGACGAGGTGTTGAACATCGCGCTGCAGCGCATGCCGGAAGCCCTGGATGCGCCCCTGGCGGTCGAGAGCGACGCCACCGCTTCGCCCATGGCGCACTGATCCCCTGTCAACTTCAATAAAACAACATCATCGAGGACACAACCTTATGAGCAAAATTGGTATCTTTTTCGGCTCCGACACCGGCAACACGCGCCGCGTGGCCAAGTCCATCGCCAAGAAACTGGGCGAGGACGCCGATGCGCCGGTGGACGTGAAGAAAGCCAGCGTGGACGATCTGCTCAAGTACAACGCCCTGATCCTGGGCACGCCCACCCTGGGCGATGGCGAACTGCCGGGCCTGGATGCGGGCGCCAGTGACGAGAGTTGGGCGGAGTTCCTGCCCAAGTTGAAGGGCAAGGACCTCAGCGGCAAGGTGATCGCCCTGTTCGGCCTGGGCGACCAGGAGGGTTATGGTCACGAGTTCGTGGACGCGCTCATCTTCCTGTATGACGTGGCCATCGAGGGTGGCGCCAAGGTAGTGGGATTCTGGCCGACCGACGGCTACACCTTCGAGAAGTCCAACGCCATCGTCGATGACCAGTTCGTCGGCTTGGTCATCGACCACGAAAACCAGAGCGATCAGACCGACGAGCGCCTCGACGCCTGGCTGGAAGAGGTCAAGGCGGAATTGCTGGCCGTTGCCTGATTGCATCAACCGCGAGGGGGCGGTGCCGCATTCCTTCATGCCACCGCGCCCCGACGGATTTTTCCCTGAGAACCCGTCATTGTGTTCGCGCCGCTGTTCAAGAAGCGCATAAACGTCTAAGTTTTGTCGGAGATTTCTCGACGACAGGGCGTCCATGGTAGAACAGCGCGCGCATCCACGTATTCCCGTTTCGACGGAAGTCACCGTCAGCCATGCCCGATTTGGCACCGCGTCCGCCCGCACCGTGGACGTTTCGGAGGGCGGTGTCCTCATTGAGTTTCTGGGATGTCCCTTTGCGGTCGGCGATCAGGTGAGCGTTCAGGTGAGTTCGCTGGAGGATGCACCACTGCTGCAGGGCACTGTCGTCAGAGTGCGATCGAACGAGTTCGCCCTGCGCTTCGATCCGTCCGATGACGAGGAGAGCGCATCATGATCTGCATGGCTTGACCTGTTTGCCGGCCGCGCGCAAGATGCTCGCCCCTGAAAGCGCAACATTGCCGGGAGCACAGCATGCCCATCCACACGCACGACCATAACAGGGTGGCGGCCCGGATCCTGCCCGTGCTCGCCCTCTTGCTTCTGACCTCCGCCTGCAATTTCTCGCGGCCCGATTACCTCAAGACCATCTCGCCGGCGGACTTGAACCAGCTCATGCGGACCCAGGACATCTTTCTGGTGGACGTGCACACGCCGGAGCAGCGGCACATCCCGGGCACGGACGAATACATCCCCTACGATCAGGTTGCCAAGTACCAGGACCGGTTGCCCAAGGACAAGAACACGCCCATCTACTTGTATTGCGAGGGCGGCCCCATGGGAAACGCCGCCGCGCGCACCCTGCACGAGATGGGTTACCGCGATCTGACCAACCTGGAGGGCGGCGAGCACGCCTGGCGCAGCGCGGGCCTGCCCGTGCAGTGATGCGGGTCACATTCCGTTTCTCCTGAGGCGGCCCGCGGTCTTCGACGGGCCCTGCCTCCACTTTTGCCGCAGAGGTTGTGAAAAATCGTAGCAATCGGGACGCACAGTAGATTCTTTCGCAACCTATCAGTTCACGCTAAGCACCACGAGCGTCACATCGTCGGCAAAGGTGTCGTCTCCGCAGAAGCTGCGCATCTCCTCCAACAGCCGCTGGATCACGATCTGCGGCGGTTCGTTCCTGAGCTCCGCGAAGGCCGAGCACAACCTGCCCACGCCGAAGAATTCCCCGGCGGGATTCTGCGCCTCGGTGAGTCCATCGGTATACAGCAGCAACCGGTCGCCGGCTTGCAGTTGCTCGATCCGTTCCTCGAATACCGTGTTCTTGAGCACGCCGAAAATCATCCCTTCCGCGTCCAGTTCGCGGCAGCTCGGATTGCCCTGGCGTTGCAGCAACGGCCGGTTGTGGCCGGCGTTGGCATAGCGCAGCAGGCGGCGGCCGGGATCGAAGCTGACATAGAACATGCTGATGAACAGGTCCGCGCCATTCAGGTCCTCGTGCAGCAGGTCGTTCAGGGCGCACAGCATGGTGCCCGCACCCAGGCTGCTGCGGTTCTCGGTGGCCTGTCGGATGGCCGCCTTGAGGGCGCTGCGCGCCTCCGCCATGATCAGCGCCGCGCCGACGCTGTGGCCGGATACATCGGCGATGACCACATCGAGGTTGCTGCCGGCGAAGAAATAGTCAAAGTAGTCGCCGCCCACGTGGCTGGCGGGAATGCAGGCTCCCGCCACTGCGAGGCCACCCGCCTGCAGGGGGTGTTTGGGCAACAGCGACAACTGGATCTGTTTTGCGATCTCCAGTTCGTGGCGCTCCTCGGAGGCCCGCCGCAGTTCCGTCACGTCTGTTTGCACGCCGATGTAATGGGTCAACTGGCCGGCATCATCGTGCACCGGGGCGATGAGCAGCGAATTCCAGAACGGCGTCCCGTCCTTGCGGTAGTTTTTCAGCACAACCTCGCAATGGCCCCCGGCGCGCACCGATTCGGCGATCTCCCGCACCGCCGCCGGGTCGGTGTCAGGCCCCTGCAGCATGCGCAGGCTGCGGCCCAGCAACTCCTCCCGAGCGTAGCCGGTGATGCGCGAGAGGGCTGGGTTCACATAGATATTGGGATAACCCGGCTCGCGCGCGTCCGCGATCTCGATGCCCACGCTGGCCGCTTCGATGGCGCGGTCGCGCAGGCGCAGGGCATCCTCGTAGTGCTTGCGGCCGGTGACGTCGTGGTCGACCCCGCGCCACTTGATCAGCTTGCCGTTGCTCCCAAACACCGGTTCGCCTGAGGATTCGGTGAAGATCTCGCGCCCGTCCTTGTGGCGATAGCGGTTGACCAGGTGTGAGAAGCGGCGGTGCACGTTTGGCAGCGGTTCCAGCTCGGCATTCCAGTGCGCCTTGTCCTTCGGCGTCAGCAGATCCAGGTAGACCTTGCCCAGTATCTCTTCCGGCGTGTAGCCCAGGATCGCCTCCACCGCCGAACTGCTGTAGATGTAGCGTCCTTCCGGGTCCTGTTCCCACAGCCATTCGCCGGCCATCTCGGCGATCTGGCGGAAGCGCTCCTCGCTTTCCTGCAAGGCTTCCTTGTCCTTCTTGATCTCCGTTATGTCCTGCTGGATGGCGAGGAACTGGGTGATCTCGCCTTCCTCGTTGCGGATGGGCGAGACGGTCTGCAGCGCCCAGTAGCTCTCGCCATTCTTCTTGTGGCCTTCGATTTCGCCCAGCCACAGGCGTCCCTGTTCCAGGCACTCCCACAGTTCCAGGTACACCGGCTCCGGCGTGCAATCAGCACAGAGAATATCCGGGGTCCTGCCGCGCATTTCCTCCTGGCTGTAGCCGGTGATGCGGCAATAGCCGGGATTGACGTACTCGATCCTGCCCTTGGCGTCGATGATCAGTACGGCGTTGGGGCTTTGCTCCACCGCGCTGGACAAGGTCGTCAATTGCGCCTCCTGGCGCTTGCGCTGGGTCAGGTCGTGGAGCACGGCGACGAACATGCGGTTGCCGCCGATGGCCGTCTCGCCGATCGAGAGATACAAGGGGAACAGAATGCCGTCGTGCCGCTTGCCGGTCACTTCCCGTCCGGTGCCGATGATCTTGCGGACCCCGGTGCGCAGATAGTTGGCGATGTACTCGTCGTGCCGTTCATGGTCCGGCGAGGGCATCAGCATCCTCACATTGCAGCCGATCACCTCGTCGCGGCGGTAGCCGAACAGCTTTTCCGCGGCCGGATTGAAGAGCTGGATGCTGCCTTTCTGGTCGGTTGCCACCACCGCGTCGGCGATGGTGTCGAGGATGACGCGCAGGCGTGCTTCGCTGGTCTTTAGGGCGCTGTCGCAGGAGTCGGCGGGCAGCACGGCGGTATGGAAACGCAGCAGCGCGTGCACCTCGTCGCCGTTGGCGGGAAGGAATTCCAGGACGTAGTCGACGGAAAGCGGAGGGCGGTTCTTGCGCAGGAACAAGGCGCCTTCCGCGGCGTGACGGATCTCGGTCGCCAGGTCCGAACGCAGGGATTCCGCCAGGCCGCCGGAGGCGAAGGTGTCAAAGGCGCATTGTCCGAGCAATTCCTCCGGCTCCACGCCGAGCAGGCCCAGTGCGGCGGTGTTGGCGAAACGCACCGTGCCTGCCCGGTCCAGCAGCAGGATGCCCTCTTCGAGGGTGTTCAGTACCCCGTGCAGCAAGGTGTTAGCCGTCATTGCCCGATCCCGCAATTCTCCGTCGCTGGACCGGATCATTGAAGCAGATGCGGGCCGTACTGGGCAAGATGGCGGCCGGACAGGCGCGCGGCGCGCCGTCGCGGCTCCTGTGGGGCTCTGGCACCTCAGGCTGCGGGAAACAGCCGCTTGCCGGCATCCGGCCCTGGCAGGCACTCATAGATTTCGGCGATGTGGAGCACCACCAGCGCCCTGGCGGGCAGGTCGGGTCTTTGGTTGCGGACCTCCGCTTTCATGCGCTCGTAATCCGCCCCTTCCGTTAAGATTTCTACAGTTCCCTTGATCTGGAAAGCGAGCTTGGGGTCCGCCGACCAGACGAACACCGACGCCTGCGGATTGCCTCGCAGATTGTCCAGGGTCTTGAGCAGGTAGTTGTCGGTGATCCAGAGCCGGTCGTCACCGGCGACACTCAGGTAGCGGATGGGCACCACATTGGGTACGCCCGCCGGTGTGGCGGTGGCCAGGGGGAAATACTCGGCCCGGCTGATGGCTTGTTTCATGGCGGGTGTCAGCATGGCTTTGCTCCGGAGGCATCGTGCAGTTCCGCTTCACGATACTCCGTCGGCTGGCGAAGTCCAGCTTCCCCGCCGCGCGGGGCGCGGGCTTCAGACGTACAGCGGCGCCATCTTGCGCCAGGCCGAACCCCGATGGGCGCGCCCGTGCCAGATATGCAGCCGGTGGCTTATGCCTTTGAGCCAGAGGGTGTGGCTGAGTCCCTGGTTGTTGTCGAGAAAAGGGTCGTGCTCGCCGATGGTCAGCACGATGTCCAGGTTGCGCAACTGGCCCAGGCGCTGAGGACATTCCAGATTCGGCAGGAAATGGCTGGGGGTGTGGAAGTAGATGTTCTCGTCGTAATAGCCATCGAACTGGTTGCCGAAGCATTCCACCGCCATGGTGAGGTCGTAGCGTCCGGAAAAGGCGCACACCTTGCGGAAAAGATGCGGGTGGCGGAAGGCGAGGTTGACGGCGTGGAAGGCTCCCAGACTGACGCCATGGGCGATGGTGCACGGGTGGGAGTTGAGGGCGGCCATGAGCGGCAGCACCTCGTTGAGGATATAGTCCTCGAATTGCATATGGCGGCGGATGCGGTCTGCCGGGTGGCGCCAGAAACAGTAAAAGCTCTCGTGATCGAGGCTGTCCACGCAGAACAACTGCAGCTGGCCGGCTTCCAGCTTGTGGGCCAGGCTTCCGACCAGGCCGATGTCCTCGTATTCGTGAAAGCGGCCGTCCCGCGTGGGAAACACCAGCACTTTGGCGCCGGCGTGTCCGAACACCAGGAGTTCCATGTCCCGTCCCAGGCGGTGGCTGTACCAGCGATGGTATTCTCTTTTCATAAAGGCTGAAAAAAACGGCGCAGGCGGCGGTTCAATTCGATTTCGTCGGCCGGGCGTCCGGGGTGGTCGAAATGGCCCGCTTCCAGGACATACAGTTCCTTGGCTGAACTTATCGCCTTGTAGATGGCGAATTGGCCCGGCGGCGCCACGCAGGGGTCGAAGCGGGCTGCGGCCACGTGCATGGGGCAGGCTATGTGCCGTGCCGCCGAAGCCGCATCATAGTAGCGCAATGTGTCCATTAAATGACCGTGTTCAGCCTCGAAGCGGCGCACCGCTTCGCCGCTGCCGAGGGTGGGCAGGCTGAGGCGCAGCGCCTGGTGGCCGAAGGTGGGAACGTTGAGATGGCCGCGCGCGACCCGCTGCTCAAAGGCCAGAGCGAGGGCGCCGATGCCGCCGCCGAAACTGATGCCTGCGTACCCGATGTGGCCGCGGATTTCCGGAAACAGTGCAAGCAGGGCGGAGACGCCGGTCCACAGGTCCTCGACGCAGCCGCCCAGGATGTAGCGTTCCCGGTCCTGGATGTCGTGCAGTACGTGATAGGCCGGATTGTCCGAGATCCCGCTCCTGCGGCTGCGGGCCAAGCCGCGGAAGCAGGGAAAGAGATAGGCCGCATCGGACAGGGGCAGTTCGGCATCCGGCCCGTCGCGTCCGCCATAGCCATGACCGACCACCAGGCCGCGGCGCACGGGCTGATTGCCCGGAACCAAAAGCCAGCCACCGATGCTGAAGCCATCGGTGGACCGGTAGCTGATGTCCCGGAGCTCGAAATGGCCAAATCTGCCGTCGCCGGTGACAACGGGGCTGGGGTCGACCGCAATGGCCTGGCGGTAGCGGTTCAGCCAGAAGGGCGCGAAGTGCGACGGCTCGCCGGGCGGAACCACAGCCAGAAGGTCGGATAGGCTGTAGCCGTAGGTGGGGTCGAAGGGGAACGGGTGACGGATGGGCATGGGACGCTGCGGTCTGATGTCCTGCTGTTTAGCCTCGGGATGAGAGGTCCGGGCGGGCGTAATCTCCGCCCAGTTGAACTTGGGCCACACGGATGATCCTATAAGTATCATAATTGCCCTGTCTCACAACAGGGTTATGGATTTTGGACATGGAACAGCGCGCCCATTCTTCCTGTGCTTCGCAGCACGTCGCTAGCCTGCTGACGCAGCACCTGGCCCGGGCGATCTGTCTGCAGGCCTCCACTGCCTGCACTCACGCGGCGGAAGCGATGAGGGAACTGCGTCGCACCGCGCTGGTGGTGACCGATGAGTCGAACACGCCCGTGGGGATCGTCACCGAGCGGGCCATCTTGCAAGCCGCACCTTCCGGGCACGCGCCGCAAACAACCATCGGCGAACTCATGTCCGCCCTGCCGCTCAGGGTCCCTGCCAGCATCGGCGTGCTGGATGCCTTTCAGCTTGGGCTGCGCTGCGATCTCCCCTATCTGCTCCTGGTCGATCAGGTAGGCGATGCGCTTTGGCTGGCCAGCGAATATGACCTGATTCGCGCCCTGGTGTCCGGACTGATGGAAAGGACGCTGGGAATCGGCTCGGATGCCCTGCGGGGCATGCTCGATGCCCTGCCGCATCTGGTCTGGCTCAAGGATATGGACGGTGCTTATCTGGCTCGCAACGCGCGCTACCTGCGGTTCATGGCGGCAGACGGCTGCTTGCAGGCTGGCGGCTTGAGTCAAGAGGAGCGTCTCGCTCTGGAAACCGGCGCCATCCGTTGTGAGGAAACTTGGAGCCGTTGCGCCGCCGAGGGTGGCAGCGCAACCCTGGATGTCGAGAGAGCGCCGATGCGCGATGGCGCCGGGAGACTGATCGGCGTGCTGGGCATCGCGCGCGAGATCAGCGGGCCGCGTTCGCGGGATATCGGTTTCATGGCCAGCCATGAGCAACTGAGGGGCCTGTTCGAGCACTCCCCCATGGGCTTCGCCCTGACCGACAAGCAAGGGCGTTACCTGGAATTCAATGAAGCCTTCCGCCGCATTTGCGGCTACACCCGGGAAGAACTGAACGCGTTGGATTACTGGGCCCTGACACCCAAGGAATACGCAGAGCAGGAGGCCGAGCAGCTGCGGCGGCTGGAGCGCGAGGGCTACTACGGCCCTTACGAAAAGGAATATGTTCGCAAGGATGGCGCCCGGGTTCCCCTGCGCTTCAGCGGCGTGTTGTTTCGGGATGATCAGGGCAAGGACTACATCTGGTCGATTGTGGAGGATATCTCCGAGCGCAAACGCGCCGAGCAGGAGCTGAGAGAAAATCAGGAACGTCTGGCGCTGGCCACCCGGCACAACGGGGTGGGCATCTGGGACTGGAATCCCCAAACCCATAAGCTGATCTGGGACGACTCGATGTATGCCCTTTATCGCATTCGGCGTGAGGATTTCGACGGGACGGAGGAAGCCTGGCGGGCCGCCCTGCATCCCGACGACTTGGCTCGGGGCGTATGCGAGCTCAAGGCCGCGGCCAAGGGCGAGAAGCCTTTTGACACCGAGTTCCGGGTGGTCTGGCCGGACGGAGAGGTTCGGCATATCAAAGCCGTGGCCAGGCTGTTCCGCGATCGGGACGGTGTTCCTGTGCGGATGCTGGGAACTAATGTAGACATCACCGACCTCAAGCGAGCCGAAGCCGCCCTGCGCGAACGCGAGGAAATCTTCAGCAGCATCGTGAACCAGGCGGCGGACTCCATCTTGCTGGTCGACAGCGAAACCATGCAGTTCGTCGAGTTCAACCGGATGGCCCACGAGACCCTGGGCTATACGCGGGACGAATTCGCGCGCCTGACTCTCTGCGATGTGCAGGCGCAGTTCGACGCAGCGCAACTGCGCCGGATACTGGATGAGGCCCAGGCCACCGGCGAGCCGCTCCTGATCGAGACCTTCCACCGGCGCAAGGACGGTTCACTTCGGCCTGCCCAGGTCAGCAGCCGGCCCATCGTCATTCGCGGCAGGCGCTATTTTTCGTCCATCTGGAGCGACATCACCCGGCGCAAGGAAGCCGAGATGAAGCTGCAGCAGAGCGAGGCGCACTTCCGCTTCGTGTCGGAGTCGGCGCAGGCGCTGATCTGGGTGGCCGGGCCGGACAAACGCTGCACCTGGTTCAACAAGGTGTGGCTGGATTTCACCGGCCGTACGCTGCAGCAGGAATGGGGCGATGGCTGGAAGGAGGGTGTGCACCCGGACGATGTGCAGCGCTGTTACGGAACCTATGTCTCCCATTTCGATCGCCGCGAGCCCTTCACCATGGAATACCGGCTCAGGCGGTATGACGGCGCCTACCGCTGGATCGTCGACAAAGGGGCCCCGCGCTTAAGCGCGGACGGGGTTTTCGAGGGCTATATCGGTTCCTGCTTCGACATCACCGAGCGCAAGCGCAACGAGGAAAACCTGCGCCTGACCGCCAGCGTGTTCGAAACCACCCAGGAGGCCATCCTCATCGCCGATGCGGCCAACCGCATCATCGATGTCAACCCGGCATTTGAACATGTCACGGGCTACAGCCGCGAAGAAGCTCTGGGCCGCGATCCGGGCTTCCTCAGTTCCGGACGGCACAGCCGGGAGTTCCACGCGGCGATGTGGGAATCCATCACGAAGAACGATGCTTGGCGCGGCGAGATCTGGAACCGGCGCAAGAATGGCGAGGTACATGCGGAACTGCTATCGATCTCCGCCATCCGCGGCGAGGATGGCTCAGTGCAACGCTATGTGGGTGTCTTCTCCGACATCACCCATTTCAAGGCTAATGAAGCTGCCCTCAGCCGGGTCGCCTATTATGACGCCCTGACGGGGATTCCCAACCGCGTCCTGCTGGCCGATCGCATGAAGCTGGCCCTGACCCGGTCGGAACGTGAACAGAGCGTGGTGGCGGTATGCTACCTCGACCTCGACGGTTTCAAACCCATCAATGACACCCATGGGCATGATGCGGGCGACCAGGTGTTGATCGAAGTGGCGCAACGCGTTTCCGCCATCATTCGCGCCGACGATACCGTGGCCCGGCTGGGCGGTGACGAATTTGTGGTGCTGCTGCTCGACCTTGATCAAGCCGATGCCTGCACATCCACGCTGGAGCGCATGATCGCCGCGATCTGCCAGCCTTTCACCGTCAAGGGCCAGCCTATCTCCCTGGGCATGAGCATCGGCGTGAGCTTCTTTCCCCTGGACGAGCGCGATGCGGACCGGTTGCTGCGGCTGGCCGACGCGGCCATGTACCGTGCCAAGCAGAGCGGCAAGAACCGTTTCGAGCTGTGGGAACCGGAGCATCACGCAGGCTCGTCTTAGGCGATATTGGCGTGGTTCCGGGCAGTGTGCGGACGCGCAAGATAAGGATTTAAAGGGGGCGACTATACTGTGGCGGAGCGTGGCTGATGAGCATGTGTTCGCTCCTGCTCCGGGCATTCAAGCTGGCGGCCCATGCGCTGCCTTTCAGATGGGGCAAGGCCCCGAAGTCAATGAAGTGGTTGGCCGGTTTCGGCATGCGGCGCCTCACGGCAGGCCGCGAGGCAGGCGGTTCGGCCTTCGGGAGGGTGCGTGCAACAGGGCGCTGCGCAGCAGACTAAGACGGTCCTCGTGGTGGACGACACGCCGGCCAACCTGGTGGTGTTGGGCGAATTGCTGATGCCTCACTACCAGGTCCGGGTTGCCAACTCCGGTCCCAGGGCACTGGTCTCAGCCGCGTCCGAGCCCCTCCCCGATCTCATTCTGCTGGACATCATGATGCCCGGGATGGATGGCTACGAGGTTCTGAGGCGCCTGAAAGACGATCCACGGACGCAGCATATTCCGGTCGTTTTCATCAGTGCGCTGGACCAGATCGAGGACGAAACCAAGGGGCTGGAACTCGGCGCGGTGGATTACATTTCCAAGCCCATCAGGCCGCCCATCGTGCTGGCCCGTGTCAGGGGACAACTCGAGCTGAAAGAGGCCCGAGACCTCCTGCGCGATCGCAATGAATGGCTCGAAGGGGAAGTCAGGCGGCGCATACGCCAATATCAGCGGATTCAGGAAATCAGTGTGCGCGCCCTGGCGAGCCTGGCGGAAGCGCGCGACAACGAGACTGGCAATCACATCCTGCGTACCCAGGGCTACGTCAAGCTGCTCGCGGAGGAGCTGTCCAAGTCGCCGAAATACGCGGCGCTTCTGACACCCAAGACCATCGAGAGCTATACCAAGGCCGCGCCGCTGCACGACATAGGCAAGGTGGGCATCCCCGATCATGTGCTGCACAAACCCGGCAAGCACACTCCCGAAGAGTGGGAAATCATGAAAAGCCACGCGGAAATCGGCTTGGCGGCGATCAGGCGCGCGATCCAGGACGAGGACGACCGGGAGGCAGTGGATTTTCTCTATGTGGCGATGGAAATCGCCGGCAATCACCACGAAAAATGGGATGGCAGCGGCTACCCGCAAGGACTGGCGGGCACCGCGATTCCTCTCTCGGCCCGCCTGATGGCGGTGGCCGATGTATTCGATGCCCTGATCAGCCGGCGGGTTTACAAGCCCCCGTACTCCCTGGAAACGGCAGGCAGGATCATCATCGAAGGCCGTGGTGCGCATTTCGATCCCGACGTCGTGGATGCCTTCACTCATTGCATCGCGGAATTTCGCGCCATAGCCGAGCGTTACGCGGACAAGGAGTCCTTCGTCGAAGCCCCGTGAGCGGTGTCGCGCCGTTCAAGGATTCGTCCCGCTCTGGAAATAACGGGAATCCCGCATGAACAGAAAGCTCGCCCTTTCCATCCTCTCGCTTTTCCTGCTGGTTCCCGCACTGGCGACCCTGTATTTCAGGACGCAGGCAGTCAAGGCGGAGCAGGACAGCCTGGGCAATCTTCTCAGCATCGTCCAGATCAAGAAAGACGACCTGCGAAGCTGGTTGCGCGAGAGGCAAGGTGACAGCGAAATCTTCAGCCAGTCACAGAACATCAGGGCGCGTGTCACCGATTTCATGCAGGAACCCGCCAACCCCGAGCATGGGAAGATTTTGCTTTCACGCCTGGAATTGATGCGCCAGGCCTACGAATACGCGGGCGCTGTCCTGGTCGACCGCGGATTCAGGCCCCTGCTGGTGGCTGGCGACTTCGAGGGGATATCCGCGGAGCTGGCGGCAAGCCTCGGGGAAGCGTTGGCGCGCCGCGCCGTCCTGCGCACGGCGCTTTACCGGGAGTCCAGCGGCAAGACTTTCATCGACTGGGTCGCGCCCATATACCCGGATGGACAGGACAATGCGGAGCCCATCGCTGCCGTGATCCTGCGCGTTCGCGCCGAGCACCACCTGTTTCCCAGGGTGCAGTCCTGGCCCATGCCCAGCCGGACTGCAGAGGCCATGCTGTTGCGGCGCGAGGGGAACCAGGCACTGTATCTGACCGCGCCCCGATTCTCCGCGGCTGTTCCCCTGCTGCTGAACCGCGCCATCGTCGCCGACGCGGTGGAGAGCCTGCTGCAAAAGGAGCAGGCGAGTGGTGTGGGCACGGATCTCAAGCAGGATTACCGCGGCGCCGAGGTACTGTGTGCGTTTGTCCGGGTGGAGGGTACACCGTGGCTTCTGGTCGCCAAGATCGACCGATCCGAGGTGCTGGCCCCCGTTTGGCACACGCTGTACTGGATCAGTGGCGTTACCCTGCTCGCCGTGCTGCCCGTAGCCCTCGCCCTGGTCCGCGTATTCCGGCAACAGAGCCGGATACAGCAGCTCGAGATCGAGGCGCAGGCCGCCGCCGCTGCTCGGCGGGTGGAATCCCTGGGCAACAACATTCCCGGCGGTTTCGTTTACCGCTTTCGGATGTCCGCCTCGGGCCAGCGCAGCTTTGATTACGTGAGCGGCGGTATCGAGCCGCTTCTGGGATTCAAGCCGGACGCGGTATATGACGACGCCAGCCTGGTGCTGTCTCTGCTGGACGCGGAATCCTGGCGCCAGTACGAGGCGTCCGAGGCGCGCAGCGCAAAAGAGCTTTCCACCTATTCTCAGGAATTCCGGTTGGTCTTGAGCCAAGGCGAGGTTCTGTGGCTGCAGCTGAATTCCCAGCCAACCCGGGAGGCGGACGGCTCGGTGGTCTGGGACGGCATAGGCCTGGATGTCACCGCACGGAAACTGGGCGAACTGCGTGTCGAGCGGCTCAAGAATCTCTACCGTGACTTGGCGCGGATCGGCGAATCCGCGTTGCAGGCATCCAGCGCGCAGCAGCTATTGGATCAGTTGTGCCAGATCCCCGTGAGCAGCGGCCTGATGGCAATGGCCTGGGTCGGCGTGGAAGCAGCGGAGTCCGGACGTCTGGTTGTGGCTCACCGCGCCGGGTCGCCCGATTACTTTAAGGACGCCGCATCCCGCTCTGAAGAGGTCGTTCCGCAGGAAGGCCGAGAACTCGCGGAACGCGTGTGGCGTGAGCAGAGGCCGCGGGTGATCACGGAATGCGCGATCGGTCTGGAGGCGGCGAATACCGAGTCCTGGCGCTGCTGCGCCAGCTTTCCGCTGTGCAGGGCGGGGCAAATCCACGCCGTGTTCACCCTTTGCAGCAGTTGGGCCGACTTTTTCGATGAGCAGGTGCTCGCCATTCTGCAATCGGTGGTAAACGATGTCGGCTTTGCCCTGGACGCCTTGGACGCGCGCCATGCCCTGCAGCAGAACGAGGAATTGACGCGCCTGATCCTGAATTCCGCAAACAGCGGAATCTGCGGGTTGGACCTGCAGGGCGACGTCATTTTCGCCAATCCGGCTGCACTGCAGATGCTCGGTTACACGGAGGTTCAGTTCATCGGCCGGTCATTGCACCGCCAGGTTCATCATTCGCATGCCGACGGCAGTGAATTTCCGGACGAAGAGTGTCCCATCCGTGCGGCCTTCTCGGACGGGCAGGACCGCCATGTCGCCGGCGAAGTCTTCTGGCGCCGGGATGGAACGGCCTTCCCCGTGGAGTATTACACGCACCCCATCAACCGGGAGGGCCAAGTGCTGGGTTCGGTCGTCGTGTTTCAGGACGTCTCGGAGCGGGTGCAGGCGGAGCGGCAGATCCGGGAAGCGGCCGAGCGTATCAAGCTGCTGCTTGACTCAGCCAACTACGGCATCCTGGGCATGGATACCGATGGCCTAACCACCTTCGTCAACCGCGCCGCTTTGCGCATGCTGGGCTTCGAGGAGCATGAACTGATCGGGCAATGGTCGCACCCGCTGATACATCACCATTACCCCGACGGGGCGGAATATCCCCGTGAGAGCTGCTTCTTGTACCAGACCTACACCTCCGGACAAGTTCACCACATCGATGATGAGGTGCTCTGGCGCAAGGACGGATCGTCGTTCGAGGCCGAGTACGACTCCCATCCGATTTACCAGAACGGGCGCCTGGTTGGCTCGGTCATGGTGTTTCAGGATATCAGCGAACGGCGCAGGCTCGAGCGGGAGAGCCGCAGGCGCGAGGAGATCTTCCGCGCGATCGTTTCCCAGGCGCCGGATGCCATCACCCTGATGGACGCGGAAACGCTGGAATTTGTTGAATTCAACGATGCGGCCTGCACCGACCTGGAATACACCCGCGAGGAGTTCGGGAAACTGCGTCTGCCCGATATCCAGGGGGAATTCGACGAGGCGACCATACGGGCGCTGGTCGGCGGCTTCATCGAGGCCGGTTCGGGACATTTGGAAACCCTGCGGTACACCAAGAGCGGCCGCATGCTCAACGTGCTGGTCAGCCTGAAGGCCATCCGGCTGCAGGGCCGCGATTACTTGTCGCTGATCTGGACCGATATCACCGAGCGGGTGCAGATTGCGGAACAGCTGAGGGTCGAGCGCGAGCGCCTGCAGAACATCATCGATGGAACCCATGCGGGCACCTGGGAGTGGAACCTGGAAACCGGGGAGGCCATCTTCAACGAGCGCTGGGCTGAAATCTTCGGCTATCTGCTCAGCGATCTGGAACCATTCACAGTGGAGAGCTGGGAGCGCTTCGTGCATCCGGGCGATCTCGCGCGCGCCAACGCCCTGCTCGAGAGCCACCTGTCCGGTGCTTCGGAATACTACGAGTGCGATGTGCGCATGCGGCACAAGGACGGCCACTGGGTCTGGATCGCGGACCGCGGCCGGGTGACGCGGCGTGACGCGCAGGGCAGGCCGCTGATCATCAGCGGTACCCATCTCGACATCACCCAGCGCAAGGAGGCGGAACAGCAGGTCAGGGAGAGCGAGGAGCGCTTCCGCAGGCTGTTCGATGATTCCCGGCAGCCCTTGCTGCTCATGGAGGATGGTCGCTTCATCGACGCCAACCGGGCGACCCTGGATATGCTTGGCATGGATTCCTTGCAGGAGTTGGCAGGCATCACCCCGGCGGCTATTTCGCCGGAATTCCAGCCGGATGGCCTGCCCTCTTCGGAAAAGGCCCGGGAGGCGATCACCACCGCATTTCGCGAGGGCAGCCATCGCTTCGAATGGGAGCACCTGCGCAGGGATGGCACGCGCTTCCTCGCCGAGGTCATGCTCACGCCGATCGCGTTTGGCGAGAAAGTGCTGCTGCATGTGGTGTGGACCGATATCACCCAGCGCAAGCATCTGGAAGCGCAGATGAAGCAGTTCGAGGCCATCGTCACCTCATCGGATGATGCCATCATCAGCAAGAGCCTGGACGGAATCGTCGTCAGTTGGAACCCCGGTGCGGAACTCATGTACGGCTATAGCGCGGAGGACATGATCGGCAGCTCGATCACGCGCCTGTTGCCGCCCGACCGCCCCGACGAGGAGTACCAGATATTCGAGATGGTCAAGCGGGGCGAGAAGATCGAGCATTTCGAAACCCGCTGGGTGCACAAGGAGGGGAGAACGATCGATGTGTCCGTCACCATCTCGCCGATTCGCAACGATCAGGGCGAGGTGGTCGGGTCCTCGCAAATCGCGCGCGACATCACGGAACGCAAGAAATATGAAGCCGAGTTGGACAAGCTTTCGCTGACGGTTGAGCAGAGCGCCAATGTGGTCGTCATAACGAACCTGGATGCGGAAATCGAATATGTCAACGCTCGTTTCACCGCGTCCACCGGCTATGCGGCGGAAGAAGTGCTGGGCAGGAACTGCCGTTTCCTACAATCGGGCGCCACGCCGAGAGCCACCTACGATTCGCTCTGGGATGCGCTTCGCCGCGGCGAATCCTGGCATGGTGAGTTCGTCAACCGGCGCAAGGACGGATCCGAGTTTCACGAGTCCGCCCACATCACGCCCTTGCGCGACCGTCGTGGCAGGATTACCCATTACGTCGCCATCAAGGAGGACATTAGCGAGAAAAAGCGCACCGAGCAGGAACTGGAGCGCTACCGGGCGCATCTGGAGGAACTGGTGACAACCCGGACCGCCGAACTGGATAAGGCAAAACGGCAGGCGGAGGCAGCCAATCTGTCGAAGAGCACCTTCCTGGCCAATATGAGCCATGAGATCCGTACCCCCATGAATGCCATCATCGGCTTCGCGCATTTGCTCCGCGGGCAGGTGGATCTGCCAGAACAGAAGAGCAAGCTGGACAAGATCGTCGGGGCCGGTAATCACCTGCTGGGCATCATCAACGATATTCTCGACCTTTCCAAGATCGAGGCCGACAAGCTGACCCTCGAGGAAAGCACCTTCCTGGTTCCCGCCACCGTCGATCATGTCTGCAGCATGATGGCGGACAGGATCGCCGACAAGGGCTTGAGCTTCGAACTGGAAGTCGAGCCGCGGCTGAAGGACTTGCCGGTGGTGGGTGACCCCCTGCGCCTTGGCCAGATTCTGGTCAACTACGTGAGCAACGCCGTCAAGTTCACCGATCGCGGTGCGATCCGGCTGCGCGCCGGGGTGCTGAGCGAGAGCGAGCGTGAAGTTGTTCTGCGCTTCGAGGTGGAGGACACCGGCATCGGCATCGACGAAGGGCACCTGGAGAAACTGTTCGGCGCATTTGAACAGGCCGAGGCTTCGACCACCCGCAAATACGGGGGAACTGGCCTGGGTCTGGCAATCTCAAGAAAGCTGGCGAACATGATGGGGGGCGACACCGGCGTCTCAAGCACGTTGGGCGCGGGCAGTCTGTTCTGGTTCACGGCGGCCTTCAAGCGGGGGGCCTTCGCCGACATGCGGGCCGACGCCATGGCGGCCCGCCAGCCCGCGGCCAGGCTGCGCCAGAACGCGCGCATTCTTTTGGTCGAGGACAACCAGATCAACCAGGAAGTGGCGAAAGAGATCCTGGAAGGCTTCGGCCTGGTGGTGGAAATCGCCGGCCATGGAGGGGAAGCCTGCGAACGGGTTACCGAGCGCGAATACGATCTGATCCTGATGGATCTGCAGATGCCTTACATGGACGGGGTGGAAGCGACCCGGCGAATCCGGCAATTGCCCTCCGGCCGGCATATCCCCATTGTCGCCATGACAGCCAATGTCTTCGAAGAAGACCGAAGGCGCACCCTGGATGCGGGCATGAACGGGTTTGTGTCGAAGCCGGTGGAACCGGACCGCCTGGCCGTCACGCTGGCGCGTTGGATTCCGGACCTGACGGTCGAGGCACCCATGAACGGGACAGGCCAGCCGGCGAGTGCGGTGGATTTGGCCGGAAGCCCGGTGCTGGATATGGGCAAGGGCTTGGCGTACGTCCAGAACCACGCGACATACCAGCATCTGCTGACTCGCTTTGCCGAGGCTAACGCCCGGGACGCCCGGAGCATCGGCGACCTCCTGGCACGGGGCGAACGCCAGGAGGCGGAACGTGCCGCGCATACCCTCAAATCCCTGGCGTCGACCCTGGGCATGGAATCGATCGAGTGCTTGGCCGCCGACATCGAGCGACGCATCCACGACGGCGCCGACGCGATGGATATGGCCGATGCGCTGGACGCCTTGCAACAGGCGCTAGCGGAGGTGATTGATGCGATCGGGGCGATGCCCGCCGCGCCGGCCGAAACTCACGCAGCTTTGGACAGCCAGGTGCTCAGGGGATCGCTGCAGGAATTGCTCGAACTCCTGGAGTCAGGGGACATGAAGGCCTACACCCTGTGGCGTGAAGTGGCGCCTGCGTGTGTGCAAGGCTTGGGTGGCGATTGCGCCCTGCCTCTGGGGCACCAGATCGAGAGCTTCGATTTCCCGGGTGCCCAGGCCACGCTGCAGGCGATCCTTGCAATGCACCCTGAACTTTCCGGGTTGTCCCCGGAGGACGCACGGAGTGCAGTGGAGGCGATCGGCGGGGTTCCGATTTCACGTTGAGTCGGATTAGGTAAAAGCTGTTGAGGGAAAGCTTGCAGTAAGTCGCTGAATATGCTGGAATAAATTGGTGGGGTGAGAGGATTCGAACCTCCGGCCACTGCCTCTCGAATACAGTTCCTTTTCTGCAGAGTCTTTTTTTCAGTTGGTTACACAGCCTGAGCACGCTTGTGGGTGACTGAAAATGCCCAAACCATCCTCCAATTCCCTCCCGCATTTCACGTGAAATGAACGTGAAATCGAGTGTTATGGCTGAGAGAACGCTGGCATGTCAGCCGGTGTGTCCGAGGTATTGGAATCAGGATCTTATCTGCAACCAGACTCAGAAAACACCCTGATCATCGCAAGCAACTGGAGGTAGCCGTGTTTGCTTACAGAAACCGGAATCTTGAGAGAGCTGAGACATATCCACTCAGAGTCGGTGATGAGCAAAGCCGCTGAGAGCGAAACATCTCCGGCGAGTTCTTTCAGTCCCTCGGGGGCCCGGGTATCCCAGAGGATCTGCTCCGCCACATTGAGAGGGGCATATCAGCTACCAGAGAATGGATCCGTTGGTCTGTCACCGAACAAGTCGGAGACCGTCACCCCAAGCAGTTGCGCGATGGTCTTTCGCTGGCTGGGACTGCCCTCGACGAGTCCATGTTCAATCCGAGACAGTTGCGCTTGGTCGAGGCTTGCCATTTCTGCCAGTTGGGCCTGAGTAAGATTGCTGGCTTGACGGAAAGCGCAAATCCGCGCCCCAAATGTTTGAATGGGGCTAGGCATTATTTGTAGGGAGCGCGTGGCCGTTATCGGAAAAATGGAAACGTATGGTTTTCATTCTGTTTCTTTGAGATGTCCGCCAGCCTTGGGAGAAGCCCAATAAGAGCAATTAGAGAGACGCGCCGCACAAAGCAGCTTACTCAAAGGAAACTCAGTTTGGCTATTGGCCTGCAGCAGGCATCGATCAGCCGAATTGAGAATGGAAAAAAGGAAGTTAGGCTGTGGGATTTGCGTAGGATCGCCAAGGCGCTAGGTGTATCTCTTGGGGATGTAGTCGACGACTGACTTCCGTACTCGATTTTGGTCCGTTATCGCGCTCGGTCATGCTGAAGGAGTATTCCCGCCATGATGCAAGCTCTGCATAAGACAACGATCCTGCCGGTCACTTGGATGCGTTCCGAGGACGCCTGTTCTCAGATTTCCGCATGTCCCCCAGTCTTACGGCCAACATACGTAATCCGGCAGCTTCTCGGCCGGTTGCCCCCATTGATGACCATAGAGCATGGGGTGGCATCACCGCTTCCGGCCCGAGCCACCGCGCTGAATCAACGTTCAATCACCATTCCCCAGTGACGTCCCTGATCTGAAGTCCTGACTCTCGACTTCAACACCCGAGTGGGCGCTTGGTTGTTGAGGTAGAGGAGGGATTGGCATCCAGATTTTCGTTCATCTCGATCCTGCCTCGATGTATGGGAGGGAGTTCTATGTCCGAAAAATATTCGAAGGCTATGCCGAATGCGGATCGCTGTGTGCCTTTCCGTGCAATCGGTGGCGACTAGGGAGCGCATGCTCCATCGCCACGAAACACCCATCGCAATGAAGTACCTGCGTACCGGCAATCGCTGCGGGCATCAACCCGACAGCCCTCGCTGGTTCGATCCGCCAGCCCGCCATCGTCAGCATCCTCGAATTTTGCTCAAACTTGCGGAAAAAGTTCGAGGATATTACCAGCAGCCGGCAGCGACGATCCCCAGCTTGAACCTGGCCAATGGTTCGGAGCGCCAGCAGCGGAGCGAGCGCCGAGAAGCCTGCATTCAGCTTCTGGAGGCGATGATCCACTGCCTGGACTTGGTGACCCTTCATGTGGGCTTTGCGCGAACGGATGGATCTTTTCAAAACCTGACGTTGGATTTTCTTTCAAACTCTGCCCGACTTGGCGAGCGCCGTGCCGAGCGTGCCGTTGCGAATCTCGTGAAAGCCGGAATTATCTCGATCAAGCAGCGATATGAAAAGCAGGAAGACGGCAATTACCGGGGGCTCGCCGCCGTTCGAAGCGTCAGCCAGGATCTATTCGTCTGCCTTGGCCTGGGGGCCTGGCTTCGGCACGAGCGGAACAAGGCCAAAGCGCGCCAGAAAAAACGTGAGGATCAATGCGCAGGGTTGGGCAAATCCAAACTGACTCTATTTTTGGCAAGCGCGCTGCATGTTAGGCCAAGACGCTGCGAGGTCAAAGGCCAGCGAAACCGCACCGCACAATTGCGCGAACTCATGCTGGCCTACCCTGACCGACCCATTGAAGAACTGTTTTCGCTGCTTCGTGCCCCGCCCGAAAGCCTTCGGACCGAAACCGATATAAATCGCGTAACTCCGTATAAATGCAAGTAGGTCATCCGGTATGTCCTGCACACCCCTGCTTCAGAAAGTCGCCCCCCGTAAACTTTTCCCTGTTTCAGATTTCTAGCGGTTGGTTTCCCTAACAGCCGCAAAAGCAGGCAGGAACCGGCTGCGAGATCCTGGCACGCTGGATTAAGTGTCGGGCTCAAATGCGCCGGAGTGGCTGATCTGATTCATGCCTACCCGTATGTGTCGAAGGTAGCCGAGGTTAAGTGGCGGACCTTAATTTCAGAATCAATCTATCAGTTCGAGCGGCAGCAGCTGACATGCAGCCCCGCCACTATTGTGACCTCTGTCACATTTTTCTCCACAGACTCGATGAGACTTGATCGATAAGGAGCTCGGGTACTCTTACCCGGGGCGCCTAAAAAGTCCATCGAACGGTGGGATTCAAAATGAAAAGGTTGATGCTGTGCCTATCGATCTGGCTGGCGATCCATGTTCCCTTTGCACAATGCGGGACAGGAGCGCCGCCTGTAAATTACTTGAAGGCCGTCCGTGGCGCCTCGGTCGCACAAGCCTCCGATATCGTCAATACCCTAGAGGCCATTGCCCTAGACAATAACAATCTCGTCTGGAACGGTGACAAGACCTTGTTGAAGGTCGTTACCTGGAAGTCGCAAAGTTCCTACGAGCGTAATCTCCTGCCGTATTCTCAGACTTCAAGTAGCGAGAACTCCGTCGTTTGGGTCACTCTCGCGCCGACGCTTCAAAGATTCTGTCGTGACTTTCGCCGAGGACATCCACGTGCAACACGGGCGGGCCTCGATCTTCGTCTGAAGAAGCGGCTCGGAATGAATCCGAACTGGACCTATGACGTGTTTGTTGAAATGTGGGTCAGCCCTACCGACATCTTTCGACCCTGCGTCGATCCGGAGACCAGCGATTCACGCTGCAATGTGGATTTCGGCACCGATATCCCCGCCGTAAAGAACATCAAAGACTATCGCGCCTTCTACCAGAATCTTTACTTCAAGAGTTATCGCAACGCGCCAGGTGTTCCTTGGACAGGTCTCGGTTACACCTATGATTGGTCGTCGCCCCGCCGAAAGCAAGGGTTCAGTGAGTTCATCCTCTCGCCGAGCACACCCTACGTGATTGATCGGGCGGTGCCCACTTGGGACTACTGCGAGCCGTGAGCCGTGCTGCCCCTGACCGTCCCGACGACAGGGCATCACTCTTCTCGGCGCCTCATACTTTCATCGCAACGAAATTGGCCTGTGCGGTAGGCTTGACGCAAGAAGGGTAGAACATTCCGACTCCTGCGGCTGGCAGCAACCACCGGGTGGCTGCCGCCATCTTGGACTTGCCTCAGCCAGTTGGATCCTCGGCGATAGAGGTTCCTAAGGGGCGTGCATGAGCTTCGATTCCACCTCCCTCAAGTAACTGGCCGCCTCGCTGGCTGTCTGGATCTGATCAGCGCGCGCGAGGATCTCATCCTTTCGGCCTGGCTCCAGGGCTATTTCGCGCATGGCCGCAATTCGCACTGACATCGCAAACATGCTGTCAGCCGGATCCGCGGTTGCGACCTCGTCCTCAAAAGCATGCTTTGGTAGTTCAAAGGTTCCATGCCCTACAACACGACGGCGAGTCACCGTGCGCAGTGGCTTTGCGGGAGCATTTAAGTCACTGACAACGACGCCGGGCAGTTTCGCAGGCGTATCGGTGCGCGGCTCGGACAAGTGCGCCAGGTGTCCTACACCGCATATATTGGTCAGATTTCGACAATGCTGCAGCGTGGGTACATTAAACTGATCGCACACCGTTTTGATGACCGAGGAATGCTCAAGCAGACGGTGTTCGATCGTCCCCTTGGGGATGCGAGGTGACACTATGACGGCTGGGACGCGTGCGCCCAGTTGGTCGAATTTGAATCCATGCTTCCGGCCAGTTGAACCGGTGGGGTCGGCCGCAGGCGGCGCCACATGGTCGTAGAAGCCACCGTGTTCGTCATAGGTGATGATGAGCAGGCTCGATTCCCAAACCGGGGAATTGCGAATCGCCTCGTAGGTTGCCTTAATCAGCCACTCGCCCGCAGCCACGCTGCCGGAAGGATGCTGTGAGTTGCCATTGCCAAAATTGGCGTCGGCGGTGTCGAGAATGCCATCGAAATACTTTGGCTCGATGTGAATAAAGCTGGCGTCGAAATCCTCGTCTTGCAAGTCGTCAGCAAGATCATGGAACTCGCGGACATCGAAGGTGTTGCTGACGCCCTTGAGTTCGCCGGCTACCGGGAAGTGGTCACCTGCGTAGATTCGATATTTCACATCGGCAAGCTCCAATGCGTCGAAGATCGTGCCCCCGTCGAACTCCATGCCGCCCCAGTGGTTGGTGCTTGCTTCTATCAATTCTCTTGGCGTGGGCGATTCATCGAACTTGCCGGAAGTCGCCGCATGCAAGAAATAGCGGTTAGGCTCGGTCGGTCCGGGCATCGAGGAGAACCAGCGATCGCAGACGGCAAATTCCCGGGCAAGGGTCGTCAGAATCGGGAGATGATCCGGATCGAAGCAGCGCATGATTTCGCCGCTGCCGTCTCCATAGCCACTTCGGGCGAGGGAATAGATGAAGCCCGTATTGCTGATGTCCGGATAATTCGCGAACGGGCCGCAGAGCTGCTCGCGCGCTTCGGTGAAGCCGTGCCCTGGCGCCAGTGTCACATCGGGCGAGCCGCGGACCACAGGATATTTTTGCCCATGGTAGGTATTGAACTCGGAGCCTGTCAGGCCATCGGCGACGGTTGGGGTGCCCGTCGCGGCATCGGTGCCGGTCAGATTCGCAAAGCCCAGCATGTGATCGTAGGAGCGATTCTCCAGCATCAGCACGAATAGATGCTTGATGGTCGATTGTGGGCGGTGATCACGGATGACTTCCCGGCGCACGACAGTATCGACATTGGATGCCCGGCCAAAGTCAGCCAGCACGAATTTTGGCGACTGAAAGGTACCGTCTCCATTGCCGAGTGCGGCCCAGACGCCGGCGTTACCAAAGCCGACAATGTCGGGCTTACCGTCGCCATCGAAGTCGACCAGGCAGCGTGGATGGCCATCGCCAATCCAACCCTGTTCGACCCCGAAGTCAGCAAGTACGAATCTGGCGGCCTGGAACGTGCCATCGCCATTCCCCAATGCCGTCCAGACACCGGCGTCGCCGAACCCGACAATGTCGGCGCGGCCGTTGCCGGTCAGGTCAACGAGAAATCGTGGATGGCTTTCGACCCTCCAGCCCTGATTTGCGCCCATGTCCGCGAGAACAAACCGCTCGGCTTGGAATCCTCCATCCCCGGTTGCGCAGGCGGTCCAAACGCCGTCATTGCCAAAGCCAACCACGTCTGCCCGTCCGTCGCCGGTCAGATCAGCGAGAATTCGTGGGTGGTTTTCGACCCTCCAGCCTTGGTTGTAACCGAAATTGTTGAGCACATAGCGCGCAGACTGGAAGGTCCCGTCGCCGTTTCCTAATGCGGTCCAGATTCCGTCATCTCCAAAGCCGACAATATCTGCTCGCCTATCGCCTGTGACATCGGCTAGGAAGCGGGGATGCTTCGCCACACGCCAACCGGTGTTGAACGCCAGGTCGCCAGATACCAGCTGCGCTGGCTGGAAACTGCCATTCCCGATGCTGAGGGCGGTCCAGATTCCATCGTGGCCAAACCCTACGATCGAAGGTGTGCCCAAGCCTGTCAGATCGACCACATAGCGCGGAAACTCGGCACTCCAACCCTTGCTGTAGCACAGTTCATCGAGGAACAACTGGGCAGGGCTAAAGCTCCCGTCGCCGTTGCCAAGCGCCGTCCACACACCGTGATCACCGAAGCCGATCAGATCGGCGCGGCCATCCCCGGTCAGATCGAGCGCAAAGCGCGGATGATCGGCCACACGCCAGCCGGCATTGACTTCGAATGCCACGATCTGGAAAGCCGGAGTGCGGTATCCCGCTTCCCCCATATTGACGGAGGACCAAACGCCATCCGCACCGATGCCGATGAGGTCGGCACGGCCGTCACCATTCAGGTCAACACAGAATCGTGGAAACGACGGGGTCCAATGGTAGTTTGTTGCGCTCATATCAATCTCCTTCGAAATAGCTTTGACTGAAGGGAAGCGCCGGATGATTTGATCAGCGAGTCATGTTTTTCGCCTGATGAGCACCGTTTCAGGTGACCCTGGCAGAAGCCGGCTTTTCCCGAAGGCACAATGTGCGCTGGCAATGCCGACTAAACCAGGAAATAACCACCGGGACTATTTGCAAAAATACCCAAGCGTGGTTGGGCCGGAACTTGGATCGCCTATCGGCAGCTGGCCTCCCTTAGTTCATAAACAACTTCGTGCCGCGGTAATTTTACGAGCCTGACCACCACTCTATTAACCGATCCGTGTGATAACACATCACGGGATCCGTGTTCTTTGTTAACGGTTTCTTCGTTTCGACTGCCCTAGAGTGTCGCCAACGCAAAAGGCACACCCCTTTGCGCTCGGCAAGGGAATTCGATCAAACACGAAATGAGGAAATCTCACATGAACAACGGCAGATGGAATTTACGCACTGCGGTAATGGCTAGCTTGGCAACACTGGCAGTTGCATCGCCCGTTACCCAAGCGGCAGACGTCAAACTGTTTCTGCAAGCGCCTTTTGATTACGAGACCGGGGCGTTTAACCTGGATGATATTGAAACCTACAACAGCGGCCCGGTTTTCTCGAAGTCTTTCACGATTCCCTATGCTCAGCTGCAGGATGTTGTCACTCAGAAACTGCAGCAAAAGGTGAACAAGTCGGTCTCCGGGACCGTCGTCTGCACCGACCCCTGCCCCGACGTGAGCTACTCGGTGAATGTCACCAGTGACTTTGCCTTTACCCAGACGGGGCAGCCAACGCTGCAGCCTTTTGGCGATGCCACGGAAAACGGCGTAACGGTCAGCCTGGAGGGCGTACAAGCCAAGATCAATCTGAATATCGCGGTGCACGCGGAAACCTGGTTTGACTCCGGCGACGTGGACATTCCCATCGAGGTCCTGGTTGGCGCCCATGGCGTCTCCTCGGTCAAGATCTGGCCAAACCTGGCGGTCCCACAGGCCGCTGTGACGCTCACTCTCGACGGTTCCAACGTGAACATCACCGGGCTGAACGGGGAAGCCATCCAACTGGGCGTTGAACTGGGCTCCTTCATCGGACTGAGTCCGCTCGGCGTGGCGGTGGGTGGTCCCATCGGCGGCGCCATACTGGGCGCCATACTGGGAGACGCCGCGGCGGACGAGGCCGAGCGTCAGGTCAAGGCGATCGTGACCCACCGGCTTGAAACCTCGATCGCGACAGCCAACGACATGCTGGAATCGGAACTGACGAAGTACATCACACCCACCGTCGCCCAAGCCAATGCCTGGAAGGACCAATTGCTGAACAAGCCGCTGCCAGGCATTGGACAGTCCCTCAACAGCTTGAAACAGAACTGGGGCGTCGATTTGGATGTCCGGTCCTGGGTGGTCAACAACAGCCTGCGGACCGTCGCCAGCACGCGCTTCTCATCGACGCCCAACGGTGGAGCGACCTATGGTCGGGTGCGTCTGCCAAAAACCCAATGCGTCTATTCTGAAATCAACAACCGAATCATCGGTCACATCAAGCTGCCGATCGCAACCTCGGCGCACAACGAGGACCTCGCCGGCCAGGTGGGTGTCGATTGCAATCAAGTGCTCGGCAACCAAGCCTTGTCCGCCAATCTGTATCTCGGCGAGAGCCCCGAAGCGAAGCTGGCTTCGGGCAACCCCGCCAACGATCTGCCGCGCTGGACGCAGGCTGGCTTGCTGGCCTTTACTGGGACGCTGCAAGACAAGGGCAGCTATTACGAGTGCGCCTTCAACGTCAATGCGCTGCCGGCGGCGGGCATCACCGAGATGGCCGCCAACAACGACCTGGCGGCACGGCTTACGGAACTGTTCCCGGCGCAGAAGCGATCCATGCACGTACCGGTGGCCGGAACCACGCAAATCTTGAACAGCAAGTTACTGCCCTACGGACCCAGCGGTATCCTCATTGGCGGCAAAGGACCTGAGTCCACCGAGGACTGTCCCTCGGAGCACGAAGGCGGTACCGGGTGGCAGAAGAACTTTGATTTTGGCTCCAAGTTCGACCCGGAGACCTGTCCGCAATGCGGGTTCGATATCGGTATGGGTAAATTCAATGAAGTGATCTATGTGGCCAGAAATCCAGATGCATTTGCCGGGGTCTGGGCGTTCCCTGAGGTGCAGGGGAACAGCGGTGTGCTGGATTCGGTGGCTTTGAACCCTCAGCCGCTGCCTCCAAAGACCGATATCGGCTTGGGGCAAACGGTGACCGCGCCTATTTCAGGATTGCAGCTTTCGGGGCAGAAACTTAAGACGTTACAGCGGTTCTGAAAACGCGAGATGGCTCTGGTGCTAGAAACGTCCGCATCTTAATGGCGTGACGTTCCGCAACGGCACTGGACTGACAGCGATTCCGGGCCATGGATGGCCCAACCTTGCCTTGATTCTTAAGTATTCGAGGCAGACCGCTGTGTTCTAGATCTCCTTCGATCGGATAACATAGATAAAGCTCTTCGGGTCAAGACAATCTTTGCGGCCCTTCGCCGTTTCTGCCTGCGGGTACATGAAGTAACCCATCTCCGGGCCATGCGCTTCGGGTAGACGTACGTCATGCGCATAGTTGTAGGGCACCCAATTCATCTCCCAGCTACCAAATAGCTTGTCGCGCGCACGCTTAACCTTGGCATCGTCGAGCGCTAAGGGCGTATTCGGCGCGTTCTCCTCCAGCACTACCTTTCGCACATCCGCGGGATCCACGGGTACCCAACCGTAGCCGGTCAGAAACACTTCAGCGCGGCAATGCTGAGCGCCGGTGATATCATCCGCGCGGCCAAGACTTGTGAACTCGCTTGAATTCGCGATGCGGATGCCGTAAACATCCCGTGCGGGCAGTCCGGCGGCCCGGGCGAGCCCCACGTAAAGGGCATTCAAGTCAGCGCACTTACCTCCCAGATACCCGGTATGAAGCATCGTTTCAATATCGCCGGTACCACAGCCTTTGACCTTGGGATCTCGAAACGTGTTTTCGATGATCCAGTCGTAGATGGCCCGGGCCTTGTCGATGTCCTGCTTGTACGGAGCGGTGATGCGTCTTGAGGTGCTGGCCACGATGCCGTGGGTCTTGATCAGCTTGCTAGGCCTGCGGAAGTAATCGAGCGTTGCCTTGGTTTCGGTGACCGCGACGGATGGCCTTTTGTCCAGTCTAAGCTGACGGTCTTGGGTGGCAAAGCGGCTTTTGATTTCAAGCACAGGGGCTCCTTCACTCCCTGTCCATTGCGCGAACAACATGCCGGTTCCGAATGAGTCGTATCTCATCACCTTAGCCGACCGGTAATTGCCGGAGCAGGTATCGGGTTCGCGTTTGAAGTATCCAGTTTCTCGCATCAAGGGCAGCGGGACCCACGCACGGACAGCACCGGAAGGATCGAGAATATCGATCCTGACCGTGACCTCGTAAGTGCGCCATGGTTCTTGTTTCGTGCTGGCCAGGCAGTTCAAGCGCGGGAGTCCCGTCAAGACAATTCCCGATGTGGCTGCCAACCCGTGCTTGAGAAATGACCTGCGGTCCATGATGGGATCTCCGATGATAGGGGCTTATGGCCGGGAACATCATCATATCCGGCTGCGATAGACGGTTGAAGGGTAGCCTTGCCCGTATCCGGACCTCGATTCCCCAAGCGCTCATCGCGGCGGATTGCGCGGTCAGCCAATTTTACCGATGGGTCCTGGTTGTGCCCTTTGTAAACGCCGATTTGCCCACTCAGAGCGGTTTGCCCGAATTGACCTCAACGATGATCTTGCCCCGTGCCCGGCCGCTGCGACTTTTCTCGAACGCCGCGCTCAGCTCGCTCAAGGCAAATACGCTGTCGATGCATGTCCGTAGTCGGCGTTCCTTGGCAAAAGCTGCGAGTGCCTCCATGTCCTGTCCGGAGGGGTTGGCAAGGGTGAAGCGTATCCGCTGTTGAAGTCTGAATCGCGCTGCCAGTTTGCCAATCAGCAAATCGACGCTGGGTAACAGTGACACATAAGTGCCCTCTGGCGCCAGCAAGGGCCGCCAGTCGCGGGATGGGCGGTTAACCACCGCGTCGAAGATCACATCGAACGGGGACGTTACTTGGGGAAAGCCACCCGCGGTGTAGTCGAAAACCTCATCCGCTCCAAGCGCTCTTACCCAGTCCCCATTTCGTCCGCTGCAGATACCGGTTACGTGAGCGCCCAGAATTTTTCCAATCTGTACGGCGAAATGGCCAACGCCTCCCGAAGCGCCGATCACCAGCACGCGCTGCCCGGCGCACAATTGTCCGCCGTCGCGCAAACCTTGCAAGGCGGTCAGGCCAGCCAGGGGCATGCCCGCAGCGGAACGGAGATCGACGTTAGCCGGAATTCGTGCAACGAGGCTTTCGTCGACGGTAACAAACTCCGTCGCGGCTCCGACCGGTTGGAAGGGGAGCATGCCGAAGACCGGTTCACCCGGTTTGAAACTTTGAACCGCATCTCCGGTGGACGAGATGGTTCCGGCGAAATCAAAGCATGGTACTCGTGGAATGCGCGTGGACGGAATCCAGCGGAAAGGGTCGCTATGTAGTTTCCAGTCTACGGGATTCACCGAGGTTGCGGTGATCTCGACCAAGAGTTGCCTGGGTCTCGGCACTGGACGTTGAATTTCGGCCCAAGCGAGCTTTTGCCACGCGCCGTACCCTTTGAATTGCATGGCTTTCATCAAGACTCCTCAATGCGGCTGCGGCTTTTGCCTTTGCGCCCGGTTTAACGGTCTTCCCGATGCACTGGACGCAGCCGAGCCGAGATATTACCCTCCGGCGCATGGAAGACCAATTCGTCATTACCTGCCCTTACTGCGGAGAGACCGTCGAAATCTACCTGGAGCCGGATGTTGAAGGGAATTTTGTGCAGGATTGCGAGGTTTGCTGCAACCCGTGGGCGATCAGCGTGCGGAATGACGGAGAGGAGCGTGAAATCAAGATCGCAAGAACGGATGGTGGAGAATAGCCAGTGCTTCGCTCGCCGCCACTAAGGCCAGGATGCATTTTGAAGCACGACCCGGTAGCCGTCGGGATCTTTGAAAGTTACACCGCGTCGATCCCAATAGGGATTGTATGAAGCCACCGGCTCATGGCCTTGAGACCTCATTCGATCGATGGCTGCCTTCCATGCCTCAGAATCAGGCAAGTAAAAGACGATCAGGTCATCCAGGTTTGGAGCGCGGCCGAGTGTATGGCCGCGCTGATGGGTAAATTCGAAATGAATCTGCTCATCGGGATGGCCGAGCATCACTCCGTCGAAGCCTTCGTGATCTTCAAAGCCGCCCAGCACCTCCAAGTCCAGGCCGTCTCTATAAAAGCGGACCATGGCTTCAAGGTTGTCGGTGGCTCTGGCAATGCGGATTGGAGTCCCTTTCATCCTGGGAGTTCTCTGTCGGGTGGGCCTTTCAATTCAACAATATTCCCTTCCGGATCGGAAACGTAGATGGACGGCCCGTCGCCTTCAGCGCCATATCGCCGTTCCACCGGGCCGGGTTCGTAGCCGAGAGAAACGAGGTGCTGGCGTATGCCGGTTTCTTCGAAAGGCTCGATCCGCAGGCAGAAGTGATCGAGATTGCGGCCTTCCTTGCCCGGTGGCGCGCCACCGGATTTCCCCAATGCCCCGGCAATGGGTACCAGATCGATCAGGGCGTTTCCGGCTCGGAGTTGAATCAGGCCGATGTCGTCCCGACGGCGCTCCACAGTGCAGCCCAGGCCGTCGCAGTAGAAGCGCAGCATCGTCTCCACGTCGACGATGCGCAGGACGAGGTGATCAATTCCAAGGGGGCGTATCATGGCGAGGCCCTCGCCAGTAGATGGTGATCCGATCCAGATAGGTGCTTCAGTGGTATCCCGCGTAGACGCTGCTCTCCGTCTGGCTCGTCGGCCCACGGGGTAATCTCCTCGTTGCCCTTGAATCGGAAATCGGTCAAATGACCACTGACGACCTGATCGCAGCCTTTCTTCAGACCGGCGACTCCGACCCGAATTTCATCCCTTCGCTTGGGCAGTCTTTCGTTGAGTCTGAGCAGGCACTGCGCGTTGCGTTGTTGGATGCGCTGATGGCGGAAGTCCGGAACCGTGAGGCCAACACGACGCTGCCGTTTCTGGCTGATGCTCCGGACTTTGGCACCCTGATTCGGGGAAAGTTTGAACCGATGGCGCGTGGTTTGTCTACCCGTGTTGAGCAAGGCCCTGTCCTTGACTTACTGTACAGTTCCGTCGTCTTTCTTACCCCCAGCAATATCGAAACGGTGTTGCGAAATTCAAGGTGGCTGAGCACCACCTGGGAGTTGGCGTGCCTCTACCTATCGAGCATCGGGGCCGAACCGTTGTCCGATGAGGCGCCGGACATTGTCGGACTCAGCGAGGAGACCACCTGCTATGTGTCACTCGCGTATTTTCGTGCGGGAAATAAGTTCGACGACTTCGTAGTCCATGAGGCGGCTCATGTCTTTCACAACTGTAAGCGTGAGACCGCAGGGCTGCCTTGCACTCGGTGGTGCGACTGGTTGTTGGAGATCGAATTTTCGAAAAGAGAAACCTTCGCCTACGCCGTTGAGGCATACAGCCGGATCATTGCGCTAAGTCGGAGCCGGGAAGAACGTCGGGCGCTATTGGCCGAACTGAAGGCGATGCCCAAGCCGAACGATGATCGGGTAAACCACGCTGAATACCTCGTGATACTGTCGAAATATTCGGCGACCTGGGACTCTGCAAACTTTGTCCATGCAGATCATGATAAATTTTGAAATGGTGCCATCTCGTCTGGGGCGACATACCGAAATGCCTCTGCCACTATCCAATGGCGGGTAGATCGACTCATCAAGGATGCAGATAGGCATCGCCACCTAAACCGCTGCGCTCTGATTTTGATGCAAACCCAGTGATAGCAAGTGGACCTCCACGACGCCCCGCTATCGATCGCACGTCGGTATTAACATTGCTTTGAAGCCTTATCTCCTACACCAGCCAAAAGGAGCGAGACATGCTGGCAACAAAACGTTATGAATACTTGCCCATCGACCAGATAGAATTCCACCATACGCTCACCAATCACCGTGATTTGGATCGCGCGAAGGTTGCTCACCTCGAAAGAGACATACTCGCTAATGGTTTGTTCGAACCGTTGGTGGTGTGGGAGCGCACCGCCAAAGAATACTATTTGGTCGGTGGCTTTCATCGTATGGAAGCCATTCAGGGCATCCGCCGCGATAATCCAGGCTACTTCGACCGCGTCGACGTGCGTTTGGTTAGTGGCGATCCGGACGAGATCAAGGCGCTCAATCTCAAGCTGAATTCAGACCGGGTCGATACGCGCATCACGGATTATTTCCAGACGGTCATTTATCTCAACAACGCCAATTGGTCCAAAGTCCGCATTGCAGATTTTTTTGATAAAAGCGTTAGGGAAGCGCCGATTAATGGGAGTTTTTGACGTGCTTGGGCCGACTGCGCTCGGTTTGGTTCGTGGTCAGGCGTAAATTGGTCCGAAAGAGCGTTTTTGGGGGCAAATCCGCCCGTGGCTTGTGCCCCAACGGCGAACTGCGGGCGCACCTTACCTGTGACCTTAGGCCGCGCGCATGGCAAGCAGGTGGCGTCGAACCCGATAGACGTTGGTCAGCGCGAACAGCACTTGCCATTGATGGGTGTTCTTCTTCAGCCCACGATATCGGGTTTTCCGATGGCCAAACA